>NZ_JAGYGS010000008.1:0-99627 GCF_018991185.1 Lactiplantibacillus sp. 7.2.4 | reverse complement strand
ATAAATAATTAGGTCCATCCTCAGAAAACACATTAAAAGTTGCATGTCTCCCTCCCACCCTATATACTATAAACATCATGAAACATAGTATATAGGGAGGCTTTCACAATCATGGATGATTTAAGGAGACTTGAACGTGATTTTCCAACATTTACTTTTAAAACTGCGCGAGAATACGGACTATCAAAAGATCAAATTCGGAAGTTATCAACCGATGGGGCTATCGAAAAGGTTGACCGTGGTATTTATGTTTTTCCCGGCTATCTACTTGATGAATTTAGCTTAATCAGTCAAAAATTCTCTCGTGGTATCTTGTCATTAGTTAGTGCCTTGATTATTTATGATTTAACTGATGAAATGCCGCTGCATTATGATGTGACTTTTCCACAAGGCTATCACCCAAGCTCGTCAGCTATCACCAAATACCATCTCAATGCGCGCTACCTTTCAAAGAATCGTTATTTACTTGACATCACAACCCGCCAAACCGAAAATGGCGGTACGGTTAATGTCTATTCTAAAGAGCGAACATTACTCGATGTTTGGGAATCAAAGCAACTCCAACCCTACATCAAAAATGATGCCCTACAAAGATATTTGGCCAGTTCACCTGCTGCAGCACAAATCAGAGCATTAACTGAGCTCAAAAACAACTTATATCCTAACAGTACGTTACTAAAAGTAATGGAGGTTTATCAACAATGACAGAAGTGGATAAAATTTTACCACAAATCAGCAAACGTGCTCGTGAACTAGGCTATAATATTCAACATTTTCAGAAACTATTTTTTCTAGAACATTTTTTAAAGCAGATTTCTGAATCTGATTATGGCCATTACTTTGTGCTTAAAGGTGGATTTGAAATTCAAAGTTTAGTTGGAATTGAAAACAGGATGACTCAGGATTTAGATGCAATCTATATTGGACCAACTTTACAACCAAATCGATTAAAAACCATCCTCAATGAAGTTTTTGAAAAATCCGATGATTATATCGGCTTTAGCATTAAGTCAATCGTGCAAAAACAACTTGATGATGATTATCCTGGAATTCGGGTTACTTTATTAGCCAAAATGGGTAAAAGCAAAATCAACGTCAAATTAGATATTTCCAAAGGTAACCACTACGAAACAATTCCAATCACGCTTAACCATAAAAGTATTTTAAATAGTGATGAATCATTTAAAATTTATGCCATTCCAGTCGAAAAAATATTAGCGGATAAATTATCTGCGTTTCTAAATCATGGTATGCTAAACACTCGAGCTAAAGATTTATTCGACGTTTACTCATTATCGATACTCTATCAACAGGATATCCAGCAAACACTTCTAACAAAAGAATTTTTCAAGAGTGCTGCATTTGACCACATTCCAACGAAAACCGTTGAGCATCGCGTTTCTGAAATTAATGCCCTATCTAATTCTGAAAGTCTATGCACTTCATGGCAACAATACCGCCGACAATACGACTATGCAAAGGAACTTGACTATACCACAGTACTTGAAACACTTCTCAATCTAACCAAGAAAATTAAAGATTAGTATCAAGATTCAAAAGACTTACCACATCACGTTCCTAGCCATCAAGCGCTTGCCTTGTTACACTATATCCTGCCATTATTTGATATTTTTGCCAAAAAAAGCACCCGTCCGCAGACAGGTGCTTTCTCATATAGCCAGAAAATGTTGTTATACCAACGTTTTTGGATAATATTAACGTTTTGAGAATTGTGAAGCTTTCCGGGCTTTCTTCAAACCTGGCTTCTTACGTTCCTTCATACGAGCATCACGAGTTAAGAGACCCGCGCGCTTCAAAGGAGTACGGAAATCTGGGTCAACTTCGAGCAAAGCACGAGCGATCCCATGACGAGTTGCGCCGGCTTGACCATGGAAGCCACCACCATTAACGTTAACTAAAACATCATATTGATCAGTTGTTTCAGTTACTTCGAATGGTTGTAACAATTCCTTGCGAATATCTGCAAATGGAATGTAATCTTCAACAGATTTGTCATTCATAACAATTTTACCAGTACCTGGTACTAAGCGTACGCGGGCTACTGAATCTTTACGACGGCCTGTGCCGCGATATTGTACTTGAGCCAATGTAGTTTCCTCCTTAGATTAAGTTAGTGATGTCCAAAACTTCAGGCTTTTGCGCTTGTTGCGTATGTTCTGCACCAGCATAAACATGCAACTTCAAGCCCATCTTGTGGCCTAAAGAGTTGTGAGGAAGCATACCCTTAACTGAAGTTTCAATCAATTTAGTAGGTTCCTTTGCTAAGAAGTCACCGGCAGTCCGTTCCTTTAAACCACCAGCATAAGCAGTATGATGATAATAAATCTTCCGTTCTGCTTTCTTCCCAGTTAAAGCGACCTTGCTTGCATTAATAACGATAACGTTATCACCAGTATCCACGTTAGGGGTAAAGGTAGGTTTGTTCTTACCACGCAAGATTGATGCGACGACAGTCGAAAGACGACCCAAAGGTACATCGGTTGCATCAACTACATACCATTTACGATCAATTTCACCTGGTTTAGCCATATATGTTGTACGCACGTTGTGTTCCTCCATTTTCTGTGTTTGTTTGACACTCAATAAGATTTCCGGGGCTTATCGTGGGGCAAACAATACCAACGATTAGTTTACCTAACTTAGCCATAGAAGTCAATACTTAATCAAATCTGCTTGTAATTCATTTTGTTCATAATACACTTTTTTCATATAAAGTCCAGCCGCTGGTGCCGTTCCGCGAGCTTGTTCACGATTCTTAGTCGCTAGCAAGGCTGGAATACAGTCGACTGCGCGGCGGCCTTGCCCGATTTCCATCAGGACGGCCACCATGATACGCACCTGGTTATATAAAAAGCCGCTGCCACAAAATTCGAATTGAATCTCATCTTCATCCGGTAGCGCCCACGCTTTGGCAGAATAAATCTCTCGTACGTGATCATGCGCTTGCGACCCGGATGCCACGAAGGTCGAAAAATCATGGCGTCCTTCTAGATCACCAATCGCCTGTTGAATCCGCTCAATGTCGGCATGAAATTTGAAGTGTCCCGTATAGTGGCGTTTAAACGGGTCGACAAATTCATTCTGGTAGGCCCGATAGCAGTAGCGCTTGCCAACGGTATCGTAGCGGGCATGAAAGTCCGGCGCCACGATTGACACAGCTTTGATAATCATGTCCGTGGGCAGCATACTGTTTAATCCCCGTCGGACCCCCTCCGGCTTGATTTCATATGGCAAGTCAAAATGTAGCGTTTGGCCAAAGGCGTGTACGCCGGCATCCGTCCGCCCAGCACCATAGATCACAATCGGTTCGGCCGGGTCCTTCGCCATTTTATTGACCGCCTTCGTCAGAACTTGTTCGACCGTCCGTTGGTGTGGTTGGCGTTGAAATCCTGCAAAATTAGTTCCGTCATACGCTAAAACAACTTTATAACGCGTCGTCACAGTATCCCTCCATCATTTAAAAACGTGGGCCGCCATCGTCTGACGCCCACGTTGAACTGACTTATTTTAGGCTCGTAAAAAGACCAATACGACCGTTAATACCGCAAAGCTCACGGTCGCCCAAGTGTCACGAGCATGCCACTTGAGAATTCGATACTTGCTGCGGCCTTCGCCACCCTGATAACCACGGGCTTCCATGGCCGTAGCTAAATCTTCAGCCCGGTTGAATGAGCTGACAAATAGTGGAATCAGTAGTGGCACGACAGCACGCATTTGTTGAAAAATATTGCCTTCACCGAAATCGACACCTCGCGCACGTTGGGCATTCATGATTTTCTCAGTTTCGTCCATCAATGTCGGCACGAAGCGTAACGCAATTGAGAGCATCAGTGCCACTTCATAGACTGGAAACCGCACTACCCGCAATGGCATCAGCAGATACTCGATGGCATCCGACAATTCCAGCGGTGGCGTCGTCAACGTCAAGAGCGTGGACATGAAGATGATCAGCACGAACCGGAAGAAGATGTAGACCCCATTGACGAGTCCAAACTGGCTAATGGTAATAATGCCCCATTTGAAATAAACGTGTCCCCCACTGGCACTGAATAGGATCTGCAAAATCACCGTGAACAAAATCAGCCAAATCAATGGTTTAACCCCATTGATGAAAAACGACCATTTGACACCTGACAAATAAATCGCAAACAGCGTAAAGGCAAACAACACCGCGTACGTCAGCCAATTATTGGCGATAAAAATGATCCCGATAAAGTAAAAACTCAGTAACAACTTGGCGCGCGGGTCCATGTGGTGGACCACTGACTCGCCGGGAATGTAGCGCCCAAAAATCAATTTATTCATCATGGGTCGCCACCCCCTTCGCTAAGGCGGCCGGTGGTAATTGTTGCATCAAATCGTGCGCCAATTCATCCTCCGTCAGTGGCAGCGTATCAAACTGCCAGCCTTGTGCTTGCAAAGTCCGGGCAAAGGCAGTCGTCTTCGGTAATCCTAATTGATGAGCCGTCAGCCATTCGGGGTCTTTAAAAATATCCCGTGGCGTGCCGGTCTTCACGATTTTTCCCTGGTCCATGACGATGACGTTATCCGCGTAATTAGCAACGTCGTCCATCTGATGGGTGACCAATACGACCGTCAAATCCCGCTCATGGCGCAGTTTGGCAAACATTTCCATCATATCCAAGCGTCCTTGGGGGTCCAAACCGGCAGTCGGTTCATCGAGCACCAGCACTTGGGGCTGCATTGCTAAAACACCAGCAATCGCGACCCGTCGCATTTGGCCACCTGACAGGTCAAAAGGTGACCGCGACAATAGTGATTCATCCAGGCCAACCAAATCAAGCATTTCAGCGGCGGTTTTCAAGGCATCTGCCTCACTGACGCCAAAGTTCTGGGGGCCAAAGGCAATGTCTTTTTCAACCGTCTCTTCAAACAGCTGACTTTCTGGAAATTGAAAAACGATGCCCACGTGTTGCCGAAGTCGCTTCAAATCCTTGTTGCTGGTAGTTGGTGTAATCACTCGTTCACCAATCGTCACGGTCCCACTAGTGGGTTTCAGTAAGGCATTCAAATGTTGCAGCAAGGTCGACTTGCCACTACCGGTATGCCCAATCAGCGCCGTATACGAACCGGTGGGAATCGTCACGTTGATGTCACTTAGCGCCTTAGTTTCGAACGGCGTACCCGGTTGGTAAGTAAAATCTACTTGTTTGAACGTAATTGCCATAACCAGTCCGCCATTCCTTTCTCTGTTAAATAATTGGTGGGCACTTGTAAGCCTTGACGTTTCAATGCCGCTTTTAGCCGTTCCGCGTACGGCATATCGAGTCCCATTTTGATCAATGCTTCACCGTGTTGGAAGATTTCAGCGGGCGTGCCTTCTTCCTTCAATTGGCCATCATTGATAACCAGCACGCGGTTGGCACTCGCCGCCTCGTCAATATCATGTGTGATCGATAGCACGGTCAATTCCGAATTGGCCTTCATCTCGCGAATCGTTGCCAGAACTTCTTGCCGTCCGCGGGGATCCAACATCGAAGTGGCTTCGTCCAGAATCAAAATCTGTGGTCGCGCCGCAATCATCCCAGCCAGTGCCACCCGTTGTTTTTGACCACCAGACAGCCGGGCCGGTTCCCGGGTCGCGAAGTCTTGCATGTTGACTTGAGTCAGCGCCGTTTTAACACGGGTCAGCATCTCTGGGCGTGGAATCCCTTGATTTTCCAAGCTAAAGGCAACATCGTCTTCCACCGTCGCCCCCACGAACTGGTTATCCGGGTTTTGGAAGACCATCCCGATTTCTTTACGAATATCCCAGACGGTGTCTTCAGATAACACTTGCCCGTCGATTTTAATCGTACCCGCTGCTGGTGCGAGTAAGCCGTTCAGGTTCTTAGCCAGTGTCGACTTACCTGAACCGTTATGGCCGACAATGGCGACCCACTCACCCGGCATGACTGTAAATGAAATATCATGTAACGTTAACTGGTCCGCTGCCTGTTGCGGGTAGCGATAATCTAGATGTTGAACGTCAATAATCGGATTCACCATTGTCCCTCATTTCCTTAAAATTCATGGTTATTATCATACCATATCTCACGCGCGTTGGTTTAAGCAAACCTCACACAGACCTACTTTAAATCACTCGTCGGGCCAAATTTATAGCCGTCATCGCCAAATAGCGTGAATTTCTTCTTCAGATTATCAGAAACGTACACCTTCTTGTCCTTGGTAATAAAAATAGCGCCGATTCCTTGGTCTGCTTTACTATTGATGTACTTCATGCCGCTGCGCAAGCCTTTATCAAACGTGGCCGTCGACAGCGCATCGCCATCAACTGACTTTTTCGAAATGATCGAGACACCCATCAAGTTATTCTGATAAGGCGCACCGGTTTGCGGATCCATCAAATGGCTGTAAACTTTACCATTCTTTTTCAGGTAACGCTCGTAAATACCGGAAGTCACGATCGACATATTCTTAGCCGGTAACGAGCCAATCGCCGTGCCCCGTGATGCTTTCGGGTCTTGAATGCCGACCGTCCAATTGCCAGACTTAGTGCCCTTTGGACTGTCACCTAAGACATAAATATTACCCCCAAGGTCAATAATAGCCGTAGAAACGCCGTGGTCCAGCAAGTAAGTCTTCACTTGATCAGTCATGTAGCCTTTCGCAATGCCGCCCAAGTCAAGCTGCATCCCCTTTTTCTTCAGGTAAACCGTCCGTTTTTTATCGTTCAATTTAACTTGGCGATAGTCGACCAGTTTGACGTTGGTCGCAATTTCTTGTTTCGTCGGCACCTTCGCATCCGAAAAACCGATGTGCCAGAGCGACGTGATTGGTCCAATGGCTAAATCAAAGGATTCATCCGAATTTTCACTGTAGTAATAGGCTGCTTTGATCATCGGATAGATGTCCTTGCTAACGGTGACCGGGTGCTTACCAGCAGCCGCGTTGATTTTGTCGATTTCGGACCCTTTTTGATTGACCGTAATCTTTTTAGCTTCAGATTTCAGCAACTTAAAAGCACCGTCCAAAACCTTGTCTTTCCCTTTATTATAAATCCGTAGCGTCACCACGGTCCCCATCATGAACTGGGTATCTTCGATCGGTGTCTTGATCACCTTGGTTGGCTTCGGCCGACTGCTAGCGTTTTTTTGTTTACTGGAAGTGATTCCACAAGCAGACAGCGGTAAAATCAGTACCGCAATTAACCCAATTTGAATCCATTTTTTTAGCTTCATGCCCAATACTTCCCCTAGTTTATAATTTCAATCGTCATTATACCAAAAATTGTCCTAACATTTATACCAAAATTGACGCCATCCGGTGATGCGGATTCAGTGCCGCGACCCTTTTTAAGGTCAAATCGAGTTCAGCCTTCACCAGCTATGTCGTCTGATTTCGGTTGAGTAAAACAAAAGGCCCTCAGCATGCGCCTCAGGCCTCAAAAATTTAATCGTTAACTTGCTTATTCAGAGAAAATCATGTTGTCAACCGTGATTGTGTTAGTGTCACCCTTTTGTGCGGCATTTTGTAATTGTTCCGCATAAAGAATGAAGGTGTTGGATGATTCAGTCGCACCCGTCACAACGTCAACCTTAGTTGGATCACTGCTCTTGACCAAGGACTTGTTCAAAGCTGGTTGATAAGTCTTAGGATTGGTCTTAGCAACCTTCTTCATCTGCTTGTTGTAAGCAGCATCGTCAACTTTGGACTTGCCGTTCTTATTAACTTGGTTATATTCAGACTTAGTAATCTTGTTGTCCTTGACCGTGATGGCAAAGGTAACTTTATAACCATGTGAGTAGTTCTTTTCGTTCAGCTTGTAAGTGCCATCCTTCATCTTAGCGCCATTGTCGATCTTGATGGTAGACTTGTTACCCGCTTGCGCAGCTTGAACTAATTGTTGCGTGTAGTTTTGGAACGTCTTGGAAGATTCCGTAGCACCCGTAACAACGTCGATGGAACCAACGTTACCAGTTGCAGCGGAGCCGGTCAACGTCTTGTTCAACTTAGGCATGTAAGTCTTAGGGTTGGTACCGGCGATCTTCTTCATTTGCTTGTTATATGAAGTATCGTCAACCTTGGACTTGCCGTTCTTGTTCACTTGGTCATAACTGGACTTTGTGATTTTCCCCTTATTGTTGACGGTGATGCTCATCTTAGTGCGGTAGCCATGTGAATAGTTTTGTTCTTCGAGCGCGTAAGTACCCGCTTTCATTTTGCTGCCGGCGGTTAATTTAGCAACCTTCGTTGTCTTAGCTGAAGAACTTGAAGAAGATTTCTTCGATGAACTTGAGCTTGAACTAGAAGAGCTGCTACCACAACCTGCTAAAGCTAATGCGGAGATTGCCACAACCGAGGCACCCGTAATAACTGATTTGATTTTCATGATATCCCACTCCTAACCTTTTTTGTATGAAAATTCACATTAATCTTAACGTTTTACCTGCAAATAGTCAATCCTATTTCATTAAATAAATGATATTTAGTCCCAGTATTGACGCATTTGGTAACGTTTTAGGTCATAACTATCATACCACTTTTTCTGGGTTCCATATAATGTGATTTATTATTCATTCTATCCCATAATCCATAGACAACCGCTTACATTATCGTTATAATTGTTAGTGGAATTATCTTTTTACACTATTTATTCAAGGGAGTTGTTACGCAATGGCAAAGAAAAATATTGTCGTTGTCGGTGCGGGGTTTGCTGGCGTTTACGCAACCAAAAAACTGTCCAAGCATTTTAAGAAAAATCCGGACGTTGAGATTACGTTAATTGACCGACATTCATACTTCACGTATATGACTGAATTACATGAAGTTGCCACGGAACGGGTGGAACCTGAGCATATTCAATATGATTTGCAACGGTTGTTCGCACGACGCAAAAATGTCCGTTTAGTTACGGATACGGTTACCGGCATTGATAAGGATGCCCAAACGGTCACAACTGAGCATGGGAGTTATCAATATGACCAACTGCTCATTAGTCTTGGTGGTGAATCCAATGATTTCGGCACGCCAGGGGTTAAGGAACACGGCTTTGAATTGTGGTCCTTCGAACAAGCGATGGCTTTGCGGTCACATTTATCAGCAATTATTCGGCGGGGCGCGGCAGAGCTCGACCCTGCAAAACGCAAAGCGATGTTGACGTTCACCGTCTGTGGTTCCGGATTCACGGGGTCTGAACTGATTGGTGAACTGATTGAATATCGGGACGTCTTAGCACGGGACAACAAGCTCGACCCGAGCGAGATCACCTTACAATTAGTGGAAGCCGCCCCAACCATCATCAACATGCTCAATCGGACGCAAGCTGGTAAGGCTGAAACCTACATGAAGAAGCATGGTGTGGATATCATGACCAATTCCATGATTACGGAAGTCTTCGAAGACCACGTCAACTTAAAGGGCAAAGATCCGATTCAGACTTATACGTTGATTTGGACAGCCGGTGTGCGGGCCAACAGTATTGTCAAGAAGTTCGGTATCGAAACCAATCCACGGGGTGGTCGGCTGGTCGCCAACGAATTCATGCAAGCTAAGGACAGCGATAACATCTTCTTAGCTGGTGATTCAACGAGTTACCAAGAACCTGACCAACCACGCCCAGTCCCACAAATCGTTCAAGGGGCTGAAGAAACTGCGGCTAAAGCGGTCGAAGGTATCATCAAGAACGTCGACAAGACCGATGTAACGATCAAGCCATTCAAAGGCGCTTATCAAGCATCCGTTGACTCGATTGGTTCTAAGTATGCCGTGGCTCAAGTCCTCGGCAAGTGGAACGTTTCAGGCTTTGTTGCCGTTCTATTGAAGCACGCGATCAACTGGTTGTATTATGTTCAGATTTTCTCTGGCTACTACCTATTCCAGTACTTCATGCACGAATTCTTCCGGACACGCAACAACCGGAACGTCTTCCGCGGCTGGGTCTCACGTGCCGGTAACGTCCTCTGGAGTGTGCCATTACGGTTCTTCTACGGCGCAATGTGGTTGTGGGATTGCTGGACAAAAGTTCAGGGTTCTGAATCGTGGTTCACGGACAAGTTACGTTTACCGTTTGCCTGGCTGCAAGCTGCCGCAACTAGTGGCGCTTCCGAAGCAACTAAGGCGGCTGCAACCAGTGGGGCCTCAGAAGCGGCTTCATCGACTGCCACAGCGGCTAAGGGTGTCTTCAGTCTTTCCTATATGTATGGTAAGGAACCACTGATGGTCTTTGATAAAATGCCACACTGGTTCGAATCAATCACCAAGTTCTTCGTACCAAACATGCAAATGGCGCTCTTCTTCCAGAAGTTTATGACCTGTGTTGAAATCGTCATCGCCCTTTGCATCTTCTTCGGACTATTTACTTGGTTTGCCAATGCAGTCACCATCGGCTTAGTCGTTGTCTTCTGCTTATCTGGCATGTTCTACTGGGTCAACATCTGGATGGTCTTCGTCGCACTCGCTTTGATGAACGGGTCTGGTCGGACATTTGGTTTGGACTACTGGGTCGTTCCGTGGATACAAAAGCACCTTGGGCACTGGTGGTACGGCAATGTTCGTTCCCATTACGACGGTGTTAAAACCCGCTAGATGCGTTATAATTAATTAAATCCTTTCCCGATGGTTCGAGGGTGATTATTTTCCCTTGAACCATTTTTTACGTGACTGATTGGAGGGTTGACGATGCGTAAATTACGGGCAATGATCCGAACGTTCAAACGCTACGGGGATATGATCAAACCGTTTGATATCATTATTATTGTTGCGTTGATTATCCTATCGTTCACCCCACTAGCGATTTTTTCATATCAGCAAAAACAGCAGGCCGACCGCGCAGCCTTAGTCGCCAAAAAGCAAAAAAAGACCAAGCAGCAAACGACATATACCGCCGTCGTTTCACACGATGGTACGGTCCTCAAGCGCGTCAATATTACGAAGCTGAAACGGACGACGACCTTCACGTATCGTGACAGTCATGGTCATTACAACACCATCACTTTTGTCCCCAAGCGGGTCGCCATCACGAAGGCCAACTGTTCTGATCAAGTTTGTGTGCGCCGGGGCTGGATTCATAAACCTGGCCAGACGATCGTTTGTTTGCCACACAAACTCTTGGTCGAGATCAAGTCCAGCAATGGTCACGTCAAATCAGGTGGCAACGGGCTAGTTACGGAGTAAAGCATGCATAATTCATTTGAACAATCGAATAAAACTCATCGCAATATTTATATTGCACTGCTCGTCGCCCAGGGGGTCATTATTGGGATTCTGGAACGGATGATTCCCTTCCCGTTTGCCTTCGCGCCGGGTGCCAAACTGGGACTGGCTAACCTCATTACGATCGTCGCCATCTACACGCTTTCGTTACGAGATGTCATCACCCTGACTTGGTTACGGCTGATTTTAACGGCCCTGATTGGCGGCACCCTGTCGACCTTCCTGTATAGCTTTGGCGGTGCGTTTCTCAGCTTGTTCGCGATGCTAGCTGTGAAACAACTGGGGCCACGACGCGTAAGCATCATCGGTATTTCAGCGACCGGGGGCGTCATGCATAACGTGGGCCAACTGCTCGTCGCAAGTCTCATCGCGCAGACTTGGACGGTGATGCTATACCTGCCGATACTATCGATTATCGGCTTGGCAGCTGGTATCGCACTGGGTATCGCAGCCAATTACTTGTTCACGCACGTGACGACGCTTCGTTATCTCAGATTCAATCGGGAACACTTCTCAGGTCAAAAAAAGGAGTAACATTTTATGCCATCGACAACGCAATTACATCCAATTTGGCGAGATTATCCGGCGCTGCAGCCTGAATTGCAAGACGTCATGCAACTGATGACGACGAACATCAACATCCCGGATAAAGCCATCAATGACGCCATTTTGGCAATGATTCATGGGGGTGGTAAGCTCCTCAGGCCAGCTTACTGTCTCCTATTCTCACAATTCAAGCCGACCGACCGCCAACGTATGGTTGCACTCGCCGCCTCACTAGAGACATTGCATACCGCCACACTGATCCATGATGACATTGTGGATGATGCAGCGCTGCGGCGACACCATGTCACGATTCAAAAACAGTTCGGTAAGGATACGGCCGTGTACGCGGGTGATTACCTGTTCGTGGTCGTCTTTAAAATCCTAGCGCACTACTCGAGTAGCTTTAAGAGTATTCAGCTTAACTCGGAAAACATGGAAAAGATTCTGATGGGCGAGGTCCAACAAAAGGATCGCCACTATCACGTTGACATTACTATGGCGGAATACCTGCAACAGATTCAAGGTAAGACGGCGGAACTGTTCGCATTGAGCTGTTTCTTAGGCGCCTATGAATCTGGTCAAAGTCAGCGGTTCGCACAGCGGGCCCGCCAAGCAGGACTTGCAATCGGGATGGCCTTTCAGATCTTAGATGACATTTTGGATTACCAAGAAAGTCCAGCTGAGACGGGTAAGCCAATTCTCGAAGACGTCGCTGAGGGCGTGTATACATCGCCTTTGATCTATGCCCTCCAGACAGACGCCAAGGCCGATTTATTGCCGTTAATGAGCTTACAAGGGGCAATCACGCCTGCTCAACGCCAACGGGTCCAGCAACTTGTCATTGATGCTGGTGGCGTAAAACGCGCACAGGAATTAGCGACTAAGTACACGCAGGAGGCCCTCACTTTACTAGAAAAGCTCCCAGACCAGCCAGCCAGAACTGACTTGATCAACTTAACGCGGCAACTGCTGAATCGCCATAATTAGCCTCCAATACGGCTGTCGTAAGCATTCAGCGCTGGCACTGATCTGAGGGACCAATTCAACTTCAGCACTTCGACTTGCAACGCTAGTAACATAGCGTTACGTCCCAGGGCTAACTAAGCGTGACACGTTGGTAGCAGCACCGTCAATGTATCCTCGATTTATAGGCGGTCTCATGTCACCACTGAATCACATTGACAAAGACTGGCTCTTCACATCTTCATCTGTGCAAATCTCAAAATCGCCTTCTCAGGGTCTCATTCGAGACTGGAGAAGGCGATTTTTTCGTCGGATCAAAAAAGGCCGTTGACCCGGAAAGCATCCAGATCAACGGCCTTGTAACTAGCACCAAAAAAAATCACTTAGAACTGCGATATGCCATCTATGTCTAACCATAAACAACTTCCGAACTAGACTTAGTTGCTATTCTGCAAGCAACCACCATCATAGCGTCCGTCAATCATCAGTCCCAGTGATCCGTAAAACAATTTTAACTAGTCAACGAGTTCCAAGACAACCATTTGTGCACCGTCGCCACGACGAGGCATAGTCTTGTAAATTCGAGTGTAACCACCATTGCGGTCAGCGTATTGAGGACCTAAGTCACTAAATAGCTTTTGCAATGCAGTTTGTACAGCCACGTTGTCGCCATCTTCTTTAACATCGGCAACGACGTCACGCATGAACGTAGCGGCCTTACGACGGGCGCTTAAATCACCCTTCTTAGCCAATGAAATCATCTTGTCAGCAGTTGAACGAACTTCCTTGGCACGGGCTTCGGTCGTTTCGATCTTGCCGTTAACGATCAATGACGTGGTCAAATCACGTAATAATGCACGACGTTGTGAACTTGTACGTTGTAATTTACGGTAACTCATGAACGGATATCCTCCCTTGTATTAGTCTTCTTTGCGTAATGATAACCCAAGGTCAGCTAATTTTGCTTTAACTTCCTCGAGTGACTTGCGTCCAAGGTTGCGAACCTTCATCATATCAGCTTCAGTTTTGTTAGTTAATTCTTGGACCGTATTGATACCAGCACGCTTCAAGCAATTGTATGAACGGACGGAGAGATCTAACTCTTCAATCGTCATTTCTAACATCTTTTCCTTATGCGTTTCTTCCTTCTCGACCATCACATCAGTGTTTTTAGCTTCATCAGTGAGATTTACGAAGATTGAAAGGTGATCAGTCAGGATTTTGGCTGATAGACTAATGGCTTCACTTGGAGTGATTGAACCATTTGTCCAAACGTCTAAGGTTAACTTATCGAAATCATCACGTTGACCAACCCGAGTCGTTTCAACTTGGTAGTTGACACGTTCGATTGGAGAATACAATGAATCAACAGCTAAAACGCCAATTGGCATGTCATCTTCACGATGTTTGTTATCCTCAGCGGAAACATAACCACGACCAGTATTTGCGGTCATACGCATATGGAAGTGTGCCCCGTCTGCTACAGTACAAATTGGCAAGTCAGGATTTAAGACTTCTACATCAGCATCGCCAATGATATCACCGGCAGTTACGTTTGCAGGTCCCTTAACGTCGATTTCCAACGTCTTGGTTTCGTCTGATTCTAACTTAAGTGCAATCTTCTTAACGTTCAAGATAATTGCCGTAACGTCTTCCGTTACGCCTTCTACCGTTGAAAATTCATGAAGAACACCATCAATTTGAATACTAGTAACAGCAGCGCCAGGTAAAGAAGAAAGAAGAATCCGACGAAGTGAATTCCCTAAAGTTGTACCATAACCGCGTTCGAGCGGTTCTACAACAAACTTACCATAGTTGTCGTTTTCATCAATTTTATGAATGTTAGGTTTTTCAAATTCAATCATTCTTATCTTTTACCCCTTTCAAAACGCGTGGTGTTTAGTAGTTGTGCGTACAAAATGAAGTTTGCCCTCAAAATGAACGTCACAGATTAAACACGACGACGCTTTGGAGGACGAGAACCATTGTGAGGCACTGGCGTAACATCGCGAATGGCACTAACTTCCAAACCAGTAGCTTGTAAAGCACGGATAGCGGCTTCACGACCTGAACCAGGGCCCTTAACAGCGACTTCAACAGTCTTCATGCCATGTTCCATTGATGCCTTAGCAGCAGCTTCTGCGGCCATTTGAGCAGCAAAAGGTGTTGACTTACGGCTACCCTTGAAACCTAATGAACCAGCTGATGACCATGCAACGGCGTTCCCTTGCATGTCAGTGATCATAACAAGTGTGTTGTTGAACGTTGAATGGATGTGAGCCACACCAGATTCAATGTTCTTCTTTACCCGACGACGACGGGTTGTCTTTCTAGTTGCCATAAAATTCGAAAACCTCCTTTATTATTATTTTTTACGTCCAGCGATGCTGACCTTTTTACCCTTACGAGTACGAGCATTGTTCTTCGTGTGTTGACCACGAACTGGTAAACCACGACGATGACGCATACCACGGTATGAACCGATTTCTTGCAATAACTTGATGTTCATACTTACTTCACGGCGTAAGTCACCTTCAGTTTTGTAACCATCGACAACGGCACGAATCTTATCTTCCTGGTCAGGAGTTAAGTCACGTACACGAACGTCTTCTGAAACACCGGCTTCAGCAAGGATCTTCTGTGCAGAAGTGTTACCGATACCGTAGATGTAAGTCAAACCAATGACAATACGCTTGTCACGTGGTAAGTCAATTCCTTCAATACGAGCCATTAATATTTCACCTCCAACTTAATTAAATTATTTACCTTGGCGTTGCTTATGCTTTGGGTTAGCAGAGCAGATAATCATCACGCGGCCTTTACGACGAATAACTTTGCAGTGTTCGCACATTGGCTTTACAGATGGTCTTACTTTCATGAATTTTTACCTCCTATAAGGTACGTAGACCGAGCCTACTTGAAACGGTAGGTAATCCGGCCCTTAGTTAAATCATAAGGTGACATTTCAACTGTAACCTTGTCACCAGGCAAGATCCGAATGTAATGCATCCGAATTTTACCTGAAACGTGTGCCAAGATTTCAGCGCCGTTTTCAAGTTCAACCTTAAACATCGCATTAGGCAATGTTTCTTTAATGGTGCCTTGAATTTCGATGACGTCTTCCTTTGCCAAATACTGTCCCTCCTTATTCTCAGATTCCGTGCTGCCACGTATTTGGTCCTTTTATGAACCAGTCATTGTCTAATCATAACATTAAGAAAATATTAAATCAGTCAACGGCTAAACCTGAATAAGTTTATCACAACGGCCTTTGAAAAGCAAACGCCGAAGCTTAGGAACCCTGGTTTTAGAGGTTATCAAGAATGTGCTTGATATCTTTGTAGACATCATCAATGTCGCGATCACCGTCGACATTGTAGAGTAACTTCTCTTGACCGTAATAATCGATCAATGGCGTGTTCAACTTAACGTTGACACCCAAACGATTCTTAACGGTTGCAGGCTTGTCATCATCCCGTTGATAGAAATCATGGCCACCACAGACGTCACAGGTTCCTTCTACCTTAGGCTTGTTGTACAACTTATGATAAGTTGCGCCACAAGTCCGGCAGATAAACCGTCCGGAAAGCCGTTCAACTAACACATCGGGTTCAACATGAATGTTGATGACCCCGTCTAAAAGTTTGTTGAGCTTCTCGCCGATTTCTTTTAAAGCATGAGCTTGATCGATGTTACGTGGGTAACCATCTAATAGGAAACCATTTTTCGTATCCGCTTCGGCCAACCGGTCTGAGACGATGCCGTTAGTGACTTCGTCTGGAACCAGGTTACCAGCATCAATATACTTTTTGGCTTCCAAGCCCATCTTTGTTTCGTTCTTAATGGCTGCCCGGAAAATATCTCCAGTTGAGATATGTGGAATATCAAAATCTTCAAGAATTTTCTGAGCTTGGGTCCCTTTACCAGCACCAGGTAGTCCCATTAAAATCAGGTTCATTGTTGACATGTTTTTCCCTCCAGAATGCACAAATGTGCTGAGTCTCCCCAACACATTCGCTGATTAACGAATGAAACCGACATAGTCTCGTTTCATCATTAATCCTTTAATTTGACGAATTGTTTCAAGGGCAACCCCGACAACGATCAGTAAACTCGTCCCACCTAAACCAATGGATTCATCCAGACCCCAAATATCAGAAGCTAATAATGGAATCAATGAAATCAACCCAAGGTAAAGGGAACCGACCGTACTTAACCGCATTAACAATTTTGAAACCCAGTTTTGAGTATCTTTACCTGGCCAAACACCAGGAATATAGCTGCCTTGCTTTTGTAAGTTCTTAGAGAGCTTTTCAGGATTGACCTGAACAAACGCATAGAAGAACGTGAAGAGCACGATTAGAACGGTATAAAGTATCGCACCAGTCGTTGACTGCATATTGAAGATATTACTCAAAACGGTATACCAAGTTTCATCACCATGACTGGATTGGAAACCAAGTAAAATCGTTTGGGGCGTTGCAATGAAGGAACTCGCGAAAATGACAGGAATAACCCCGGCAACGTTCACCTTTAATGGTAGGTAACTACTGTCAGGTGCACCAGCTGCACGTCGAGTATATTGAATTGGAATTCGGTCGTTCGCTTGTTCGACCCACGTTACAAACATAACGATAATCAACACAAGCAGCGCTAAACCGACAACAAACAACCCACTCTTCCACCAATCGCTCTGTGAAACGTTAACGAACTGTTCTTGATAAATTTGATAAATCGAAGTTGGCATGCGGGCGATGATCCCGGCGAAGATAATAATGGAAACCCCATTACCAATCCCACGATCCGTAATCATATCACCCATCCAAGTGGTCAACATCGCCCCACCAGTGAGGATAACCCCAATGGTCAGGTAAGTTGAAATGCTTGGATTATCAACCAGCTTAAGTTGACTCAATGAGTTAAACCCAGCTGTGATCCCAATCGATTGAACGAAGGCCAAGACGATCGTTAACCAACGCGTCGCTTGATTAAGCTTACGCCGACCAACTTCACCTTGTTTGCCCCATTCAACAAACTTCGGAACAATGTCCATTTGTAACAATTGAACGATGATTTGTGCAGTAATGTAAGGGGATACCCCCATAGCAAGGATGGAATAATTTGTTAAACCGCCACCACTGAATGTATTCAACATACTTATCAGCCCTGAAGATGCCACCGACTGAAGCGCCTGGGCATTGACTCCGGGAACTGTGATATAAGAGCCAAGACGAAATACAATCAAAACGCCCAATGTGAATAGAAGTTTATTCCGAATATCCTTTACTTTGAGAGCGTTCTTCATGGTAGTCAGCAAATTAGATCACCTCAGTTTTACCGCCAGCAGCTTCAATGGCTGCAACCGCCGTTGCAGAGAACTTGCTTGCCTTAACTGTTAACTTTTTGTTGAGTTTACCATTACCAAGAACTTTAACAGCAGAACTCTTCTTAACTAAGCCAGCTTCCTTTAATGATTCTGGTGTAACTTCAGCACCATCATCAAAACGGTTGAGGCCGTCAAGATTAACAACCGCATATTCTTTACGGTTAATGTTAGTAAATCCACGTTTAGGAATCCGACGGTACAATGGCATTTGGCCACCTTCGAAACCTACACGAACCTTACCACGCGCCTTTTGACCTTTTTGGCCACGACCAGAAGTCTTACCTTGGCCACTTGAGTCACCACGACCAATCCGACGACGTGAAAAACGTGAACCTTCACTAGGTGTTAATTCATGTAACTTCATTTAGTAGGCACCTCCTCTTTGAAAATTTGAATTACTTGATGATTTCGACATCGACTAAGTGTGCGATGTGGAAGATTTGACCGCGAGTAGCCGCGTCATCAGGTTTAATAACGGAACTGTTGATCCGGCCTAAACCTAATTCCTTAACGATTTTACGTTGCTTAGGAAGACGATGAGCAGCACTGCGTACTAAAGTGATCTTTAATTGAGCCATGTTGTTTGTCCTCCCTATTCAGCTAAATGTTCGGCTGAAACGCCACGTAAAGCAGCGACTTGTTCAGCAGTCTTTAAGCTCTTCAAGCCTTCGAACGTTGCACGAACAACGTTAACTGGCGTGTTTGAGCCTAATCGTTTACTAGTAACATCATCCACACCGGCTAATTCCATGACGGCACGAACGGCGCCACCAGCGGCAACACCAGAACCTTCAACGGCTGGCTTAAGCATGATGCGGCCACCACCGTAAACACCAAGTGCTTCATGAGGAATGGTGGTACCAACCATTGGTACAGTGATCAAGTTCTTTTTAGCAGCTTCGGAAGCTTTCCGAATTGCTTCTGGAACTTCTTGAGCCTTACCAGTACCGAAACCAACGTGTCCTTTGTGGTCCCCAACGATTACTAATGCAGCAAAACGTAAGCGACGACCACCCTTAACAACTTTGGTAATCCGGTTAATGGCAACAACATTATCGTCAAGATCTAATTTTGATGGATCAATGAAAGTCATATGGTATTATTCCTCCTTTGTTAGAATTTAAGTCCGTTTTCACGAGCGGCTTCAGCCAAAGCTTGAACCCGACCATGATATAAGTAACCGCCACGGTCGAAAACTACATCAGTAATTTTCTTTTCAGCAGCCCGTTTAGCAACAACTTCACCGACAGACGCAGCTTGTTCAGTTTTGTTGTTACCCTTAACTTCGCTATCTAAAGTTGAGGCACTTGCGAGCGTTACACCCTCTACATCATCAATAACTTGAGCGTAGATGTTTTTGTTTGAACGATAAACATTTAAGCGTGGGCGCTCAGCAGTACCAGAAATCTTACCGCGAACACGTGCGTGACGACGTTGACGTGTTTTGTTTTTATCTGGTTTGGAAATCACAATAGTCACCTCTATATATTAGTATGGACAGCTTTAAGCTGCATTATTTACCAGTCTTACCTTCCTTACGACGAACATATTCATCGACGTAACGAATCCCTTTACCTTTGTAAGGTTCAGGTGAACGAACGGCCCGAACTTCGGCAGCAAAGTCACCAACAGCTTGCTTACCAATACCAGAGATATTGATGTGCGTGTTGTCAGGAACTTCAATTGTCAAGTTTTCTGGCGTTTCGAATTCAACAGGATGTGAGTAACCAACGCTTAATACTAACTTCTTGCCTTGCAATTGGGCACGGTAACCAACACCGACCAATTGAAGGTTCTTAGTAAAGCCTTTAGTAACTCCTTCAACCATGTTGTTCACATTAGCACGGGTAGTACCGTGTAATGCCTTCATCTTGTAGTCATCTGATGGACGAGTGAATTTAACTTCGTTGCCTTCAAACGTCATCGTAATATCACTGGCAATGTTGCGCGTCAAAGTACCCTTAGGACCTTTAACCGTAACGACTTCACCAGCTTGTGATACTTCTACCCCAGCAGGTAGTTCAATTACTTTATAACCAATACGACTCACTTACTTGCACCTCCCGTCTTAATTAATGATTACCAAACGTAAGCTAATACTTCGCCACCAAGCTTCTTGGCGCGAGCTTCTTTATCAGTAATAACACCTTCTGAAGTTGAGATGATAGCAATCCCTAAACCGTTTAAAACCTTAGGAACAGCATCAGCCTTGACGTATGAACGTAAACCTGGCTTTGAAATACGCTTCAAGCCACTGATTACACGTTCGTTGTCCTTACCATACTTCAAGAAGACGCGGATGATGCCCTGTTTGTCATCATCGATATATTCAACGTCGCGAACAAAACCTTCATTCTTTAAAATTTCAGCAATGTTCCGTTTGATTTTTGATGCAGGAACTTCTAATGAATCGTGGCGTACCATGTTAGCGTTACGGATACGAGTCAAGAAATCTGCGATTGGATCAGTCATCATGAAAGTTTAACCTCCTTTAACTTGGGTTTATTTTTACCAGCTGGCCTTTTTCATACCAGGGATTTGACCTTTGTGGGCCAGGTCGCGTAAGCAGATACGGCACAAGTGGAATTTACGGTAAACTGAATGTGGACGACCACAACGTTCACAACGGGTGTAGTTTTGTACGTTAAACTTAGCACCGCGCTTTTGTTTAGCAATTTGTGATTTTTTAGCCAACTTCGATTAACCCCCTTCGGTTATTTAGCAAATGGCATGCCAAATTGAGTTAACAACTCACGTGATTCTTCATCACTATCAGCTGTCGTAACGATTACAATGTCTAAACCGCGAACACGGTTAACATTATCATAGTTGATTTCTGGGAAGATCAATTGTTCACGGACACCCAATGTGTAGTTACCGCGACCATCGAATGAACGAGTACTTACACCATGGAAGTCACGAACACGTGGTAATGAAACATTGATCAACTTGTCCAAGAAGTCATACATACGTTCACCACGTAAGTCAACCTTGGCACCGATTGCCATACCTTCACGAAGACGGAAACCAGCGATAGATTTCTTTGCCCGGGTAACCAATGGCTTTTGACCGGAGATCAAAGTTAATTCTTCAACTGCTTCGTCTAAGTTTTTAGCGTTGGTAACTGCATCACCAACACCCATGTTCAAAACGATTTTAGCCAGCTTTGGCACTTGCATTACTGAAGTGTAGTTGAACTTGTCAACTAATGCTGGGACGATTTCTTTTTCATATTGAGCTTTTAAACGGTTTTCCATGAAACTTGCTTCCTCCTTTCAGTCAGTCTTAGTTTTCTAAGTCTTTACCAGACTTTTTAGCGTAACGGACACGCTTGCCATCTTCACGACGAACACCTAAACGTGTAGGTTCGTTGGTTGATGGGTCAAGGAACATAACGTTTGAAGCATCGATTGGTGCTTCGATGTCCACGATACCGCCTTGTGGGTTAACGTTCGTTGGTTTTTGGTGTTTCTTGATCTTGTTAACACCTTCAACAACGATCCGGTTCTTGGCAGAGATAACCTTTTTAACAGTACCTTCTTGACCACGATCCTTACCGCTGATTACTCGAACTTTATCACCAGTTTTAATCAACATTAGGTTGCGCACCTCCTTATTTACGGTGTGTGACTAGAGTACTTCTGGCGCTAATGAAACGATACGCATGAAGTCTTTATCACGTAATTCACGAGCGACAGGGCCAAAGATACGAGTACCTTGTGGCGTCTTGTCATCACGAATAATAACTGCAGCATTTTCATCAAACTTGATGTATGAACCGTCAGCACGGTGAACACCAGACTTAGTCCGGACGATTACGGCTTTAACGACATCATGAGCTTTGACAACACCACCGGGTGTTGCTTGTTTGACCGTAGCAACAATGATATCACCGATGTTAGCAGTTTTCCGACCAGAGCCACCTAATACCTTAATAGTAAGGATTTCACGGGCACCGGAGTTGTCAGCAACTTTTAAACGACTTTCTTGTTGGATCACAGTAAGTGTCCTCCCTTCATGTAATTTTATTCAGCTAATAATCTAGATAATAACAGCTTTTTGAACAACTTTAATTAAGCGGAAACGCTTAGTAGCTGATAGAGGACGAGTTTCCATGATCTTGACGATATCGCCAATTTTGGCTTCATTCTTTTCATCATGAGCCTTGAATTTCTTTGAATAACGAACACGTTTGCCGTAAACTGGATGGTTCTTGTAAGTTTCGACAATAACAACAATGGTCTTGTCCATCTTGTCAGAAACAACGCGTCCTTGGATCACCTTACGGCTGTTACGAGTATCTTCACTCATTCGTGATTGCCTCCTTTATACTCTACTTGTTTAACTCTTGTTCACGCAACGCAGTTTTAATACGCGCAATGTTCTTACGAACTTGTTTTAAACGAGCGGTGTTTTCAAGCTGACCAGTGGCCAATTGAAAACGCAAGTTGAAAAGTTCGTCTTTGTAAGACTTTTCTTTTTCGAGCATTTCAGTAGTGGACAATGCCTTAATTTCCTTAGCCTTCATCTGATTCGCCACCTACTTCCTCGCGCTTAACAATCTTAGTTTTAACAGGTAACTTAGTTCCAGCCAAGCGTAAAGCTTCGCGTGCAACTTCTTCAGGGACACCGGCAACTTCAAACATAACCTTGTTACGTTTAACTGGTGCTACCCAACCTGCAGGAGTACCTTTCCCATTACCCATCCGGACACCAACACCTTTTTCAGTGTAGGACTTGTGAGGGAAAATCTTAATCCATACTTTACCGCCACGCTTCATGTAACGGTTCATAGCAACACGGGCAGCTTCAATCTGCCGGTTGCTGATCCAGTGTGATTCAAGGGTTTGTAAACCGTAATCACCAAAAGCAACTGTTTTACCGCCTTTAGCTTCACCGCGCATTTTACCACGGTGAACACGACGATACTTAACCCGTTTAGGTACCAGCATGTTTAGTTTCCTCCTTTAGCAGATTTCTTTTCTGGCAAGATTTCGCCACGGTAGATCCAGGTCTTAACACCTAACTTACCGTATGTGGTCCGTGCTTCGACCCATGAATAGTCGATATCGGCACGTAACGTATGCAATGGAACAGTACCATCTGAGTATGCTTCAACACGAGACATGTCGGCACCGTTTAAACGGCCAGCAACTTGTGTCTTAATACCCTTGGCACCGGAACGCATTGTACGTTGCATTGCGCCACGCATAGCACGACGGAAAGCAACCCGGCCTTCCAATTGACGCGCAATACTTTCACCAACTAATTTGGCATCCAAATCAGGCTTCTTGATTTCGATGATGTTGATGTGTACTCGCTTACCAGTTAAATTGTTTAATTCCTTACGAAGTGCTTCAACTTCAGAACCACCCTTACCAATAACCATCCCTGGTTTTGCGGTATGGATTGAAATGTTGACGCGGTTAGCCGCGCGTTCGATTTCAACGGTGGAGACGGAAGCGTCGGCAAGTCGTTGTTCGATATACTTACGGATGCGTAAATCTTCGTTCAAGTAGGCAGCAAAGTCTTTTTCAGCATACCATTTTGCTTCCCAGTCGCGAATGATTCCTACACGTAATCCGGTTGGATTTACTTTTTGACCCACGCGTTATCCCTCCTATTTTTCAGTAACTGTGATCGTAATGTGGCTAGTCCGCTTGTTGATTGGTGAAGCAGAACCCTTTGCCCGTGGACGGAACCGTTTTAAGGTTGGTCCTTCGTTAACAAAAGCTTCGCTTACAACCAAATCTTCACGATCTAAGTCAAAGTTATTTTCAGCGTTAGCAACAGCAGAAAGCAAAACCTTTTCTACTACTGGAGAAGCACCCCGTGGAGTGAACTTCAGGATTGCTAAAGCTTCGGCAACACTTTTACCTCTGATAAGATCGACAACTAGGCGGACCTTACGAGCGGCAATACGAACAGTTTTTGCAGTTGCACGTGCAGATGTTACTTGTTCAGCCATTCTTTATATCCTCCTAACTATTACTTCGTTTTCTTATCGTCAGTTCCATGACCATGGAACGTCCGTGTTGGTACAAATTCACCTAACTTATGACCAACCATGTCATCTTGGATGTAAACTGGGACATGCTTGCGACCATCATAAACAGCGATTGTGTACCCAATGAAACTTGGGAAAATTGTTGAACGACGTGACCACGTCTTGATGACAGATTTCTTGTCAGAATCAGATTGTGCATCGACTTTCTTTAATAAATGCGCATCTGCGAAAGGTCCCTTCTTTAAACTACGACCCATCGTGTGACCTCCTCTCGATAACTACAGTAAATTCAAATTTTATTAATGCTTGCCTGGACGACGACCACGAACGATAAGCTTGTTTGAACGAGCCTTCTTGTTCCGAGTCTTCTTACCAAGGGTCTTCTTACCCCATGGAGACATTGGTGATGGATGACCGATTGGCGCTTTACCTTCACCACCACCATGAGGGTGATCGTTAGGGTTCATTACAGAACCACGAACCGTTGGGCGTTTGCCTTGCCAACGTGAACGACCGGCTTTACCTGAGTTGATCAATTCATGTTGTTCATTACCAACAGTACCAACAGTGGCACGGCTAGTTAAAAGAACTAAACGAACTTCACCAGAAGACAAACGAACGATTGCGTACTTGCCTTCCTTACCAAGTAATTGAGCTGAAGTACCGGCTGAGCGAGCCAATTGGCCACCCTTACCAGGCTTCAATTCGATGTTGTGAATAACAGTACCAACAGGGATGTTAGTTAATGGCAATGCGTTACCAACCTTGATGTCGGCTTCGGCACCTGATTGTACTTGCATACCAACTTCCAAACCTTTTGGTGCTAAGATATATGATTTAACACCGTCAGCGTAAACTAATAATGCGATGTTTGCTGTCCGGTTAGGATCATATTCGATTGCCTTAACGGTTGCTGGAACTTCGTCCTTAATCCGCTTAAAGTCAACCAAACGGTATTGTTGCTTATGACCGCCGCCACGATGACGAACAGTAATGTGACCATAACTGTTACGACCGGCAGTGTGACTTTGTGAGTCTAATAATGACTTTTCTGGCTTCGTCTTAGTGATTTCTGAGAAATCAGAAGCAGTCATATTACGACGGCCGTTAGTGGTTGGTTTATACTTCTTAATACCCACTAGAGTTACCTCCTAAATTAGATTTATTGTTGATCGTCGTTGAACAACTTAATTTCGTTAGAATCAGAACTTAAGGTAACAATCGCCTTACGACGCTTCTTAGTGTAGCCGGCGTAACGACCTTGACGCTTAAGCTTCCCTTTAACGTTCATAACGTTAACTTTAACGACTTTGACATCGAAGATTTCTTCGATTGCTTTTTTAACTTGCGTTTTTGTCGCCTGTACGTTGACATCGAATGTATAGCGCTTGTCGTCCAAGTCAGCCATTGATGCTTCAGTAACGACAGGGCGTAAAATTACATCGCGTGCTTCCATTATGCGAGCGCCTCCTCTAATTGATCGAGGGCTTTTTGGGTAACGACTAATTTGTCACTATTAGCGACATCTAAGACGTTAACACCTTTGGCTTTTAGGATCTTAACATTTGGTAAGTTACGACCTGCCAAAGCAGCCTTTTCATTGTCCTCTTCAACCAAAACAAGAGTCTTGGTATCGACGTTGAGGTTGTTTAACACATTTACAAATTCCTTAGTCTTTGGTGCGTCGAAAGCTAAGCTATCAACTGCAACTAAGCTGTTGTCTAAGACCTTTTGTGAAAGGACAGACTTCAAAGCTAAGCGCATAACCTTCTTAGGTAATCTGTAACTGTATGAACGAGGGGTTGGTCCGAAGACAATCCCACCTTTACGCCATTGTGGTGAACGGATTGAACCTTGACGCGCACGACCAGTACCCTTTTGACGCCATGGTTTACGACCACCACCGCGACGAGCACTACGGTTCTTAACTGCGTGAGTTCCTTGACGCATTGATGCACGTTGCATCAAGATGGCATCAAAAACCACGTTTTCGTTTGGTTCAATACCAAACACAGCGTCGTTCAAAGTAACGTCACCATTTTGCGTACCGTCTTGTTTAAATAATGCTACGCTAGTCATGTATTATGTCCTCCTTCCTTATTTACTCTTAACTGATGTTTTAACTGTAACAAATGACTTGTTGGCGCCAGGGACATTCCCTTTAATTAATAAAACGTTGTTTTCAACGTCGGCACGAACAATTTGTAAGTTTTGCATCGTCCGTTGGCGATTACCCATCCGGCCTGGTAATTTCTTACCTTTGAAGACACGGTTGATAATAGCACCCATTGAACCAGGACGACGATGGTAACGAGAACCGTGAGCCATAGGTCCACGACTTTGGCCATCCTTATGGATATTACCTTGGTAACCATGACCTTTAGTGATACCCGTAACGTCTACGGCGTCGCCAGCTGCGAAAATATCCGCTTTGACTTCGTCACCTACTGTGTAATCTCCAAGCTCAACATTACGAATTTCACGAATGAAGCGCTTAGGAGTCGTTTTTGCTTTTGCTGCATGACCTTGAGCAGGTTTGTTCGTCAAGACTTCGCGTTTGTCGTCAACACCTAATTGGATTGCTTCGTAACCGTCGTTTTCAACAGTCTTAACTTGCAACACAACGTTAGGTTGAACTTCAACAACTGTAACGGGAACTAATTCGCCGCTTTCAGTGAAGACTTGCGTCATTCCTACCTTTTTCCCTAAGATTCCTTTAGTGGTCATGAGTACACCTCCAATTAATTGATTTTAGTTTTGTAAATTAAAGCTTGATTTCAATATCTACACCGCTAGGCAAGTCTAACTTCATTAATGAGTCGACCGTCTTAGGCGTTGGGTTAACGATATCGATTAACCGCTTGTGAGTCCGCATTTCGAATTGTTCACGTGAGTCCTTAAACTTATGTGGTGAACGTAGAACGGTATAAATAGTCCGTTCAGTAGGCAGTGGAATTGGACCTGAAATAGTAGCACCAGTTCTCTTTGCCGTTTCGACAATCTTGTCAGCTGACTGATCAAGAATGCGGTGTTCGTATGCCTTTAAGCGAATACGAATTTTTTGCTTTGCCATTGTTGTGACCTCCTTCGTCCATTTTGAAAATAAGACTAGCTCCGTGAAAATTACCGCCACGTCCCATGACAATGTGGCCGGGCGTGTCGCAACCTTTCACATCAAAGCTAACTACGACTACTTGATGATGGGGGTATAGTAATCCCCTTCTAAATACCAAGCACAATCTATAATAAATGAAAAGCTCTGTAATAGCAAGTGTTTTCGCACTTTTTTTATAACCATCGCTGTAAACCGTGTTACCTTTTTTGAACCAGCTCAATTAATGTAACATAAATTGCTGGCAATTAATAGCGTTTGTGCTTATTTTTTTGGTTACTAACGATGTTCACTAATTTTCTGAAGGCCCCGATCCAAATTAACGCCCTCCATATTAAATACTAAACACGCTCTCAGCTAAACGAGCTGACCATCTTAGTTCTTATCCACTCACTTTTGTGCTGAGCTGTCACAATCTCACGACACAGTATTATCTATAGAAGCAACTTGTCCAATGTGACATTACTCATGCCTTAATTGCCCCTACTAGCCGCAACTTACATGGTGCGGGTGGCAACGTTAAAGACTCGTCAGTAATACCCGAGTCTTTGGGACACACATTGTGCTAGTTAAAGCAGTCTGCGTCATGATCAAAGCATGCCACTTGTTTGGGTTCCTATTCGTCAGCCGGTGTGCGTCTTAGTCCGACTTCCAGGGCCGGCTGACAATTGCTGGAACGTAAGCCGACGTCGATTTGAACCCACGCAGAAAATCACTGCGCAATTTCAAATACGAGTCTTATTCTAAGCCGGAAGAAGTTCGCTTCCGACTAAGAATAATTTGGCTACTGAGCATTGTCAGCCGCCCCTTCCAGTCGGGAAGCCGCTCGAATAGCGGATGAACGACCACCTATCTTGGTACAATTTGACCACTGAATATTAGGAGACAGGTCCTTTGAACAAACTTTTGAGCGATATTGATGATGACTGATGGCATTTGAGTCTTTGAAAGATTACTTGAATATTATTCATTAGCTTTAATTGCAACCAGTCTGTACATTAGTTGATAAGATTTCCTTCGTTTAGACTCAGTACTTTGCTATCTCAGGGGACTGGAGAAAATTCTGAAAGGTCCAGTGAAGCGTGTGTCCGAAGCATTAAAGCATGTGTAAGGAAGTTTAGCAATTGTGAGAAAATAGTCTGACAGTCGAACGTCAAAGTGAACGTGTGCTTAGAACCAACGTCTCATGCAATAAAAGTTTGGGTCTGCACATGTCCGCCTTTCGAACACAGATCCGGCTGGAAGGTATTCTGGGCAATGGCCGGAATGCCTAGGACGACGCCACACCTGACAGCTTACGCGAACTTGCACTATTTCCAGCGGGTCTCAGCTGGCACTTTTGAACTTAAAAACGGCATGCTTTAATCATCTTTCATGCTAAATAATAACTAGCACAACGTGTTCTACTATAATATGACATCCACTGATGTTTAATACCGGCTCAGTGAGACCTCACAGCGCCCGTTTTGAGCTGTCAGTCGCATCTGGCGCTCTCTTTCCCTATATTCTCCTCAACCTGCCCTCAGCACGCTCACAAGTTCGATTAAGGCACACAAGTCACTCGTTTCAACCAAACGACACCCCACACATCAAAAAAGTCCAAAAAAAAAGAACGCCCAGCCGAAGCTGAACGTTCTTCATATGATTAATCAAGCTTAGTTGGCAGGAGTGCCGCCATTCTTCTTGATAATATCTTCTTGAACTGACTTTGGAACCTTTTCGTAATGATCAAAGGTCATCGTGAATGTCCCACGACCTTGAGTCGCTGAACGAAGTGTGGTTGCATAACCAAACATTTCAGCCAAAGGAACGTAAGCATGAACTTCTTGGGCATTCCCACGTTCTTCCATACCTTCGATGTTACCACGACGAGCAGTAACGTGACCCATAACATCACCTAAGTAATCTTCTGGGGCAACGATATCAACCTTCATGATAGGTTCAAGGATAACAGGGCCAGCTGACTTAACGGCATTCCGCAATGCTAATGAAGCGGCAATCTTGAAGGCAGCTTCACTAGAATCGACATCATGGTAAGAACCATCATAGAGCTTAGCCTTAACGTCAACTAAAGGATAACCAGCTAACACACCGTTAGCCATAGCTTCCTTCAAACCTTGTTCAACTGAAGGGATGTATTCACGAGGAACAACCCCACCGACGATGGCGTCTTCGAATTCGAAGCCTTTACCTTCTTCGTTAGGAGTGAATTCGATCCAAACATCACCATATTGACCTTTACCACCAGATTGGTGAACGAACTTACCTTGAACTTGAGTGCTCTTAGTGAAGGTTTCACGGTATGAAACTTGAGGCGCACCAACAGTGGCTTCAACGTTAAATTCACGCCGCATCCGGTCAACGATGATATCCAAATGCAATTCACCCATCCCGGCGATCAAAGTTTCACCAGTTTCAGGGTTAGTTTCAGCCTTGAAAGTAGGATCTTCTTCAGAAAGCTTTTGTAAGGCAACGTTCATCTTATCTTGGTCAGCCTTAGTCTTAGGTTCAACGGCAACCTGGATAACTGGGTCAGGGAATTCCATTGATTCCAAGTGGTATGGATGGTCAACAGAAGTCAATGAGTCACCAGTCGTGGTGTTCTTCAAACCAATCGCAGCGGCGATATCACCAGAGAAGACTTCTGGGATTTCTTTCCGTTGGTTAGAATGCATTTGAAGTAAACGACCAACACGTTCACGCTTGTCCTTAGTGGCATTCAAGACGTATGAACCAGATTCCAAAGTACCTTGGTATACCCGGATGAAAGTCAAACGACCAACGAATGGGTCAGTAGCAACCTTAAATGCTAAGGCAGCGAATGGCTTGTCATCACCGGCGATCAAGTCAACTTCTTCATCAGTTTCAGGATCAGTGGCCTTGTATGGCTTAACATCAAGTGGTGATGGTAAGTAGTCCACAACGGCATCCATTAACATTTGAACACCCTTGTTCTTGAAGGCTGAACCAGCTAATACTGGGAAGAATTCAAGTGCTAACGTACCCTTACGGATAGCAGCTTTGATTTCTTCTTTGCTGATTTCTTCACCGCCAAGGTACTTTTCCATGATGCCGTCATCGATGTCAGCTAAGGCTTCGATTAAGTCATCACGAGCAGCTTGTGCTTCTTCTTTGTATTCATCAGGAACGTCAACTGTATCCCATTCAGTACCAAGTTGATCTTCATCATAAAGGTCAGCCTTCATTTCGATTAAGTCAATGACCCCTTCGAAATTGTCTTCGGCACCGATTGGTAATTGGATGGCGTGGGCGTTAGCTTGTAAGCGGTCATGAATCGTGCTTACAGAGTACTTGAAGTCCGCACCAATCTTGTCCATCTTGTTAACGAAAACGATCCGGGGAACGTTATACGTTGATGCTTGACGCCAAACCGTTTCAGTTTGAGGTTCAACACCAGATTGGGCATCCAAAACAGCGATGGCACCATCTAAAACCCGAAGTGAACGTTCAACTTCAACAGTGAAGTCAACGTGTCCTGGGGTATCGATGATGTTGATCCGGTGGTTCTTCCACTGCGCAGTCGTGGCAGCTGAAGTAATGGTAATCCCACGTTCTTGTTCTTGGGCCATCCAGTCCATTTGTGAAGCACCATCATGGGTTTCACCAATTTTGTGAATCTTACCAGTGTAGTACAAGATACGTTCAGTAGTCGTGGTCTTACCAGCATCGATATGGGCCATAATACCAATATTACGGGTCTTATCGAGTGAGAATTCTCGTGTATTAGCCATTAGAAAATGTGTTACTCCTCTCAATTTAAATGGAATTAACAGTATAAAGCTTATTTCAAAAAATGACTACTATATGCGCACATATAATAGCCACCTTTTTTGTGATTAGTTAAAGGCGACCTTTAACCATTTCACGGATATATTACCAACGATAGTGAGCGAAGGCCCGGTTAGCTTCAGCCATCCGATGCGTATCTTCACGCTTCTTAACAGAAGCACCAGTATTGTTAGCAGCATCCATGATTTCACGAGCTAACCGGTCGGACATGGTATGTTCGCCACGTGAGCGAGCATATTGAACGATCCAACGAAGGCCAAGAGTCGTCTTACGATCTGGGCGAACTTCGATTGGAACTTGGTAGTTAGAACCACCAACACGGCGGGCCTTAACTTCAAGTACTGGCATAACGTTCTTCATCGCTTCTTCGAAGACTTCCAAAGGATCGTTACCAGTTTGTTCTTTGATTTGATCAAAAGCATCATACAAAATAGTTGATGCAGTACCGCGCTTACCATCTAACATTAAGTGGTTAATTAAACGCGTTACTAATTTAGAGTTATACATTGGATCTGCTAAAACTTCGCGTTTTGCAGGTGCACCTTTTCTTGGCATTTAACTTACCTCCTTATTATTTCTTTGGCTTCTTGGTACCGTACTTGGAACGGCTTTGGCGACGATCTTCGACACCGGCAGTATCCAAGGCACCACGGATAACATGGTAACGAACACCAGGTAAATCCTTAACACGACCACCACGAATTAAAACAACACTATGTTCTTGGAGGTTATGACCAATACCAGGAATGTAAGCTGTAACTTCGATTAAGTTTGATAAACGCACACGGGCATACTTCCGTAAAGCCGAGTTAGGCTTCTTAGGAGTCATGGTACCGACACGAGTAGCAACCCCACGCTTTTGTGGTGCTGGGTTCTTAGTTGCAACCTTCTTGTAACTGTTATACCCAAAGTTTAATGCTGGGGAATTTGATTTTGATACTTTAGACTTACGGCCTTTACGAATTAATTGGTTAATTGTTGGCATGTTCTAAAGTGTCCTCCTTCCAAAAATCTGTATTTTTAAGTCCACACATCCAGGTGGTTCTTTTTTGAGTAAAAAGAAAAACCCGAATCATGGTTATTGTGCGCTTAGCCGACCAGTCAGCATGTCTGTATTCCTGATACAGGAATCTGTCTGCAAAAAGCACCTTTACTAGACTATCATGACATCCCGAAGTTGTCAATAAATGTTGCAGAAAAATAGTTTGCGAGCGTTTTACGTAACTACTCATATGAAAGGTGGTTTTATCATGTTAACCCTGTTCCATTTCATACTCGGTCTGTGCTTAGGGTCTTTTATCGTCTGCACCGCCGAACGACTATCCAGTAATCAACCCGTCTGGGGGACGCAACGTTCGATTTGCCCTAATTGTCGACACCAGTTGCGTGCTTGGCAACTCATCCCACTACTAGGCGTTCTCTTGCAACGCGGACGTTGTCACGACTGCCAGCAGCCGATTCCACTACAATCTAGTCTAGTTGAAGGGTTGTGTGGCGTCTTGGTTGCGACGAGCCCCGGCCCACTCACGACTGCACTGCCCCTTATTATCGGTTACCTAGTCTTAATTTTCAATAGTCTGACTGATTACCTGAACTACGACGTCTATCCATTGACGCTCATTACACCTGCAGTGCTTGGTCTCTGGCAACAACGCCCCAACCTCGATATCGGCTTTTATATTTTGCTCGTGCTGATTGTCACACTCTACCTGCTCGCCCGCTTAACGCCGACATTTGGATTGGGAGACGTTGATGTCTTATTGATGTTAGGTTGCCTAGCCACGGCGAACGCGATTCTCACCAGTTTGGCCTTAGCCTCAACTGCTGCCCTTGTCTTTTTTATTCTCGGTTCATCTAAGCGACGCCTGCCATTCGTTCCGTTTATCAGCTGGGGCTTTATTCTGGTGACACAACTGGTCGGTCCAACTTAAATCTGAAACACATCTGGTGATTACTGCGGTATGCGTGTCAGCTGAAATGCACACCAATTGGTCAAAACGCCTCACACAATTAGTGACACCGAATCACTTATGGCTCGACACAGTCACTGCAGGTTCTAATCCAATTTCCGCGATTAATCGGCTGATAGCACTGAAACGCGCTCGACGGTGATCTGACCTTAAGTGGAAAATTGTAGCACCCGGAAACCAGCTACAGCCATCAACCGACACCAGCACCGCAACCCAGCACGCCCCATAATTTAGCCCAAACAAAAAGGACGACCAACATGGCCGCCCTTTTCGGGAACAGTTAACAATTACTTGCTAGCATCCTGTTCTTGCATTTGTTTTTCAAGATCACTGATTGAGTAAACCCCATCAGCAACGTTGCCAACTTCCTTAGGCTTGATATGACGGTAAACCGGCATACCAGTACCAGCAGGAATAATCTTACCGATGATAACATTTTCTTTCAGACCGATCAGTGGATCGTTCTTACCACGAATAGCAGCATCAGTTAAGACACGCGTCGTTTCCTGGAATGAAGCAGCTGACAAGAAACTGTTCGTTTCAAGAGCGGCCTTGGTAATCCCAAGAATAACTGGCCGTGACGTTGCAGGAATACCACCGGCAATCAAGGTCTTGTAGTTCTCATCCTTGAAGTCTGCAATATCCATCAACGTACCAGGCAAGACGTCGGTATCGCCCGGATCCATGACCCGAACTTTACGTAACATTTGCCGAATCATGATTTCAACGTGCTTATCACCGATTTCAACCCCTTGCATCCGGTAAACCTTTTGAACTTCACGGAGCAAGTAGTTTTCAGTTGATAAGACATCACGCACTTGAATTAATTGCTTAGGATCAATTGACCCAATGTTCAACGGTGCACCACGGTGAATAAAGTCGCCTTCACTAACCGCCATCCGTGCAGTTAACGGTAACGTGTAAGTCCGAGTATCAGTTTCACCCTTAACTGTGACTTCCTTGGTCCGTTCCGCTGGGTTTTCTTCAATCAATTCAACTGTCCCAGTAACTTCTGAGATTTCGGCACGCCCTTTAGGATTCCGTGATTCCACAATTTCTTGCACACGAGGCAACCCTTGGGTAATATCGTCCCCGGCAACACCACCGGTATGGAAGTTCCGCATGGTCAATTGAGTACCAGGTTCACCGATAGACTGTGCGGCAACTGTCCCAACAGCTTCACCGACTTCAACTTCATCACCAGTAGCCATGTTACGGCCGTAGCAATGTTCACAAACCCCGTGCTTCGTGTTGCAAGTAAATGCAGAACGGATCGTAACTTCCGTAACACCAGCATCAACGATTTTATGAGCTAAGTCTTCATCGATCAAGACGTTGTTACCAACAATTTCATCATGCGTTTCAGGATCGAAGACCGTCTTCATCGTGTAACGACCTAAAATCCGGTCATACAATGGTTCGATGACTTCATTACCTTCCATGATTGCGTGAATCCGCAAACCACGGTCAGTACCACAATCCTTTTCACGAACGATAACATCTTGGGCCACATCAACCAGACGCCGAGTCAGGTAACCTGAGTTGGCAGTCTTCAAGGCCGTATCGGTCATCCCTTTACGAGCACCGTGGGTTGAAATGAACATTTCCAAGACAGACAAACCTTCACGGAAGTTAGAAAGGATTGGCAATTCCATGATCTTACCGTTAGGGGCAGCCATCAAACCACGCATCCCAGCCAACTGAGTAAAGTTTGAAATGTTACCACGCGCACCAGAATCACTCATCATGAAGATTGGGTTATCCGCGTTGAAACTTTCAATCAGTTTTTGTTGGATTTGGTCCTTAGCGTCGTTCCAGACACCAATGACCCGTTCATAACGTTCGTCGTCAGTAATTAAACCACGACGGAACTGCTTGGAAATCGTATTAACTTGCTTATGGGCTTCAGCGACGATTTCTGGCTTTTCTGGTAAACCAGTAATGTCGGCAACCCCAACCGTCAAACCAGACTTAGTTGAAATGTTGTAACCTAAGTCCTTCATCCGGTCAAGCAAGAGTGACGTTGCAGTCACATGATATTGCTTGTAAACTTCGGCGATAATGTCAGCCAAGAAGCCCTTCTTGAATGGTGGAATAATTTCCTGCGCATCCAAGAATTGATGAATATCTTCACCAGGCTTCAAGAAGTACTTGTCAGGTGTACCAGCAATCAAGTTATCATTGGTTGGTTCGTTCAAGTAAGGGAACTTACCAGGCAAGATATCGTTGAAGATGGCTTTCCCAACTGTCGTCACTAAGACGGCTTGCTTCTGTTCGTCGGTAAATGGCTTGTCAGGCATTGATGAAACTTGAATTCCGACCCGGCTGTGTAAGTGCACATAACCAGATTGGTAAGCCTTTTGCGCTTCGTTCAAGTCTTTGAAAATCATGCCTTCGCCTTCACGACCGATTTCTTCAGTCGTCAAGTAGTAGTTACCGATAACCATATCTTGTGATGGCGTAACAACAGGCTTCCCGTCCTTAGGTGCCAAGATATGGTGAGCAGCTAACATTAAGAGCCGTGCTTCAGCTTGAGCTTCGTCTGAAAGCGGCACGTGAATGGCCATTTGGTCACCATCAAAATCGGCGTTGTAGGCTTCACAAGCTAATGGGTGTAACCGCATCGCTTTACCACTAACTAAGACGGGTTCAAACGCTTGAATCCCTAAACGGTGAAGCGTAGGGGCCCGGTTCAACAGTACCGGATGCTCCTTAATAACGTCTTCCAACACGCCCCAGACATCGTCGTCAGCATGTTCGATCTTACGCTTAGCGTTCTTAATGTTAGAAGCTAATTCACGTTTAACCAATTCTTTCATAATGAACGGCTTGAACAATTCCAACGCCATTTGACGTGGTAAGCCCATTTGGTTCATCTTCAAGAAAGGCCCAACATCGATAACCGAACGACCAGAGTAGTCGACACGCTTACCAAGTAAGTTTTGACGGAACCGCCCTTGCTTCCCTTTCAACATGTGTGAAAGAGACTTCAATGGCCGGTTACCAGGACCAGCAACTGGACGGCCACGACGACCGTTATCGATCAACGCATCAACGGCTTCTTGTAACATCCGCTTTTCGTTTTGCACGATAATCCCAGGTGCATTTAAGTCCAACAGGCGCTTCAACCGGTTGTTACGGTTGATGACCCGCCGGTACAAGTCGTTCAAGTCAGAAGTGGCGAAACGGCCACCTTCCAATTGAACCATTGGCCGCAAGTCCGGTGGAATGACCGGAATTGCATCCATTACCATCCAAGCAGGTTCGTTACCAGATGTCACGAACGCCTCGATGATATCAAGCCGACGAACGGCACGTGTCCGTTTTTGACCAGAAGCATCCTTCAAAGTTTCCTTCAAATCACGGGCTTCTTTTTCAAGATCCACGTCATTGAGTAACCGTTTGATGGCTTCGGCACCCATGGCAGCTTCAAATTCGTTGCCATATTGGGCCTTCTTCTCACGGTATTCACGTTCAGAAAGCAATTGCTTCTTTTCAAGTGGCGTGTTACCAGATTCGATAACGACGTATGAAGCGAAGTAAATGATTTCTTCAAGTGCACGGGGACTCATGTCCAAGACTAAGCCCATCCGGCTAGGAATTCCTTTAAAGTACCAGATGTGTGTCACTGGTGCGGCAAGTTCGATATGACCCATCCGTTCACGACGGACTTTACTACGTGTCACTTCGACACCACAACGGTCACAGACAATACCCTTATAACGGATCCGTTTGTATTTACCACAAGCACATTCCCAATCCTTAGTAGGACCGAAAATCCGTTCGTCAAACAGACCGTCTTTTTCAGGTTTCAATGTCCGGTAGTTAATGGTTTCTGGCTTTTTGACTTCGCCATATGACCAGCTGCGGATCTTGTCTGGTGATGCCAGACCGATCTGCATGCTTTCAAACTTGTTGACATCGATCAAAGGACCGACCTCCCTTTTTATTGATTATCTTGCTGAGCGTTGGTTGTTTCGGAAGGCTTTGCGGCTGCGTCAGCTTTCGCCTTTTCAGCGGCCTTCTCATCTTGTTGTTGTTTAAACTTGCTAAGGGCATCAACGTTAACGACATCATCGTCATCGTCGTCCATGTCACGTAGCTCGATTTCTTTATCGTTAGAATCTAAGACCTTCATGTCCAGACCAAGTGCTTGTAATTCCTTGACCAACACACGGAATGATTCCGGTACGCCTGGCTTAGGAATTGGTTCGCCCTTAACGATGGCTTCATAGGTCTTAACCCGACCAACCACGTCATCTGACTTGTAAGTCAAGATTTCTTGCAAGGTGTAAGCAGCACCATAAGCTTCCAAGGCCCAAACTTCCATTTCACCAAACCGTTGGCCCCCAAATTGCGCTTTCCCACCAAGTGGTTGTTGCGTAACCAGAGAGTAAGGTCCGATTGAACGAGCATGGATCTTATCGTCAACCATGTGACTAAGCTTCATATAGTGCATGACCCCAACAGCGACCCGCTTATCAAACGGTTCACCAGTCCGACCATCATAAACGATCGACTTGGCGTCTGAATCAACACCAGCTTCACGAACAGCGTCCCAGATATCTTTATCTTGAGCACCATCAAAAACAGGCGTTGCCATGTGGATCCCTAATTTACGAGCAGCCATCCCCAAATGCAATTCGAGCACTTGCCCGATGTTCATACGGGAAGGCACACCCATGGGACTCAACATGATATCGATTGGGGTACCATCTGGCATGTACGGCATATCTTCTTCAGGAACCACAATTGAAACGGTCCCTTTGTTCCCATGCCGTCCGGCCATCTTGTCACCAACTTGGATCTTCCGCTTTTGCGCGATGTAGACCCGAACCATCATGTTAACACCAGGTGATAATTCATCCCCGTTTTCACGAGTAAAGATCTTAACATCCTGGATGATACCGCCGCCACCATGAGGAACCCGCAATGACGTATCACGAACTTCACGCGCCTTTTCACCAAAGATGGCATGTAGGAGCCGTTCTTCAGCTGATAATTCAGTAACCCCTTTTGGCGTTACCTTACCAACTAAGATGTCGCCGTCTTTAACTTCGGCACCAATCCGGATAATCCCATCTTCGTCGAGGTTCTTCAAAGCGTCTTCCCCAACGTTAGGAATTTCACGGGTCATTTCTTCAGGTCCAAGCTTCGTGTCACGCGCTTCTGATTCATATTCTTCAATATGGATCGACGTGTAAACATCTTCACGGACCAACCGTTCGTTAATGATGATGGCATCTTCGAAGTTGTAACCGTTCCAAGTCATGAAAGCAACTAATGGGTTTTGTCCAAGGGCAAGTTCCCCGCCTTCCATTGCTGGACCATCGGCTAAGACTTCATCGTTATCCACGTGGTCGCCAACCTTAACGATTGGACGTTGGTTGTAGTTCTTACCACCGTTTGAACGACGGAACTTCATTAACTTGTAAGTGTCTAATGAACCATCGTCACGACGAACACGAACTTCACGTGCATCGACATATTCAACGGTCCCTTCATGACGACAAATCAACGCGATCCCGGAGTCATGGGCGGCCTTGTATTCAATCCCAGTCCCAATCAATGGGGCGTGTGGATCAAGCAATGGCACAGCTTGCCGTTGCATGTTGGCACCCATCAAGGCCCGGTTCGAGTCATCGTTTTCCAAGAATGGAATACATGCCGTTGCGACGGCAACCACTTGTTTAGGCGAAACGTCCATGTAATCGACATTTTCGATTGGCGTTTCCAAGTTTTCTTCCTTGTTACGAGCTAAAACAGTGTCTTCAACGAATGAACCATCATCGTTCAACGGTGAGTTGGCTTGTGCAATCACGAATTGGTCTTCTTCGTCGGCTGCTAGGTAGTCGATCTTGTCAGTAACCTTATGCGTCGTCCAATCAACCCGCCGGTATGGCGTTTCGATGAAGCCGTAACGGTTAACTTTGGCATATGAAGACAAACTGTTGATCAACCCAATGTTCGGGCCTTCAGGCGTTTCGATTGGGCACATCCGACCGTAGTGGGTATAGTGCACGTCACGAACTTCATAACCGGCACGATCACGAGTCAAACCACCAGGTCCTAAGGCTGATAAACGCCGCTTATGCGTTAATTCACCTAATGGGTTGGTTTGGTCCATGAATTGTGACAATTGTGATGACCCAAAGAATTCCTTGATTGAGGCCACAACTGGACGAATGTTGATCAATTGTTGTGGTGTTACCGTAGCAGCATCTTGAATTGACATCCGTTCACGAACAACCCGTTCCATCCGGGATAACCCGATCCGGAATTGGTTTTGTAATAATTCACCCACGGAACGAATCCGCCGGTTACCCAAGTGATCAATATCATCAGTTGAGCCAAGACCTTCTTGCAAGTTGTAGAAGTAGTTAATAGAAGCAATGATATCAGCAGGCAAAATATGCTTGAACTTCAAATCAATGTTGCCATTACCAATCACATTAACGACCTTTTCAGGATCGTTTTGTGAATAAACTTTAACCACTTGTAAGACCATTGGGTTAGTAACAACCGCTTCATCAGATGGTGTGTAAGTAACCGTCTTGAAGTCGTCACATTCCAAGTATGGTGCTAACTTTGCCATGACGTTCTTGTCAATGACCGTATCCTTTTGCGCGATAACTTCACCAGTATCTGGGTCAGCCAACGTTTCAGCTAAGGTTTGGTCCATCAAACGCGTCTTCATGCTTAACTTCTTGTTGACCTTGTAACGACCAACAGGTGCGAAGTCATAACGCTTTGGATCAAAGAACCGCGCCGTTAACAAACTCCGTGAACTGTCAGCGGTCTTAGGTTCACCAGGACGTAGCCGTTCGTAGATGTCCTTCAAAGATTCCTCGACCCGTGAGTCGTCAGTATTCTTATGAACATCCTTTTCCAACGTTAACATCAAACTGTCAGTCTCACCTAACATGTCAATGATGTCATCATCTGAGCCATAACCTAAAGCCCGTACTAATTCAGTCAATGGAATCTTCCGTGTCCGGTCGATTCGCACGTACGAAACATTCTTAGCGTCAGTTTCAAGTTCTAACCAAGCGCCTCGGTTAGGAATAACCGTGGTCCCATAGCTAGGACGCCCATTCTTATCTAATTCTTCATTAAAGTAAACGCCGGGTGAACGAACCAATTGTGAAACAATGACCCGTTCGGCACCGTTGATAATAAACGTCCCTTGTTCAGTCATTAATGGAAAATCACCGAAGAATACGTCTTGCGACTTGATTTCACCAGTTTCGTGGTTAGTCAAACGTAGGGTAACGTGCAATGGTGCCGAATAGTTGGCATCATGTTCACGAGCTTCTTCGACGGTGTACTTTGGTTCTAATAATTGATAGTCGACAAATTCAAGTGAAAGTTTTCCTGCGAAATCGTCGATCGGCATAATATCTTCAAACATTTCCCGGAGACCTTCATCCAAGAACCATTGGTAGGAATCGGTCTGGATTTCGATCAAGTTAGGCAAATCAAGAACTTCCTTGATACGTGCATAACTTCTACGGGTACGGTGTTTACCGTATTTTACTAAATGTCCGGCCAAGTTGTTCACCCCTTCTTATTATTCCGGAACCCGGCCCACCTTCAGTCAAATATTACATTTGTGTTACAAATGCGTTTTTGACCGAATTTTAGGCATAAAAAAACCAAAAATAGTCGCTTAAGTTGACTATTTTTGGATTTATATTAGCGAGCCGCGCAGACAATAGATTGCGCGATTGCTCGAGTTCACGGTTACAGACAAGTTATAATATACAGCCTTTTACCCAGGTTGTCAACCCAGAAACTCGTGACACTCATTGCGCATCTGGTTCAACTGCAACCCCATATAAGATCATCTTCAACAACGTTTGGACCCGGGTCCGCTCATCGGCATGCGGATCACCGATGCGATGGAACGTATTAAACAGTGGGCTCAAACTAGTGATATAAAAACTAGCGGCCATCTGCGGGGTCACACCAGCGTGCAGTTGCATAGCTGGCTGTTCAAAGACCGCTTGAATCGGTTTTACGTAGTCGGTCGCAAAGATCCCACCTAGTTCGCGTATATGGTCCCGTTTCAGAGCCTTGAAGCTGGAATGAATCAGCGTAAAGACATCGGCGGGATGCTTGTGCGTCAGTAGTAGTGACACTTCCGTCAATTGTTCGAGTGGTGACCAATCCGTGCGGGCCTGAATTTCCTCAATCCCAGCTTTAATTTCTGCGCCAACCGTTGTAATCACCGCTAGAAAAATAACTTCCTTATCTTTAAAATGGTGATACAGTGCCGGCTGAGTGATTCCAATCGCATTGGCGATGTCACGCGTACTCGTCGCAGCGTACCCGTTCTTCAAGAACAGTTCCCGTGCCGTATCTAAAATTGCTTGATGCGTCTTCGCCATTTGTTCGGCTCGCGTCGTCATGTCATCATCTTCTTTCATCTTTTATTTCCTATTATAATTTACACCAATCAGTAGCGAACCACCAGCCGCAAAACTCGCTGAATGCATTCGGATTGGCGTGAGTGTTAATCCCGACCCACGAAGAAATACGATAATCCAGCGGCCATAGATGGTCACGGCTCCTTTATCAGGAATTTCATCAGTTGGTGCTTTAAGTGGCCACACTCACGCGCTACGGAAATCCGGGCTGTGAAACAATTCAGGTTCCATCGCTCAAAAAAAGACGTCTGAAGCCAACCCCGGCTCCAAACGTCCACTGTATCATTCACCTATTTTGATGAGACCGTAGAACGACCGTCTGTTTTCGGTTGATTTTTAATATTAATGGTGATGGCACCTTTGCTGGCACCAATCGTGACTTGGTCATCGACCTTGATCGCACCCGTTAATAATTCTTCACTTAACCGGTCTTCAATCTCAGTTTGCAATGCACGGCGAATTGGCCGTGCACCGTATTCAGGGTCAAACCCAGCCTTGGCAACCACATCAATGGCGGCTGGCGTGATTTTGATCTTGATACCTTGTTGCGCAACCCGGTTCACGATTTCTTGTGACATCAACTTAACGATTTCGTGTAACTCTTCCTTATTCAATGAGTGGAAGACAATCGTCTCATCGATCCGGTTCAAGAATTCTGGCCGGAACGTCTGCTTCAAGGTAGCACGAATCGTCGCCGCAACTGCATTGTAATCATTAGCCTTATCGGTAGCGCCGAACCCAACGGATTTTTCATCCCGCAAGGTCGTGGCCCCTAAGTTTGACGTCATGATGAGAATCGTGTTCCGGAAGTCGACTTTGCGGCCTTTCGAATCAGTCAAGTAGCCATCATCCAAGACTTGCAACAGAATGTTGAATACGTCTGGATGCGCCTTTTCAACTTCATCAAACAGCACGACTGAGTATGGCTTCTGGCGTACCTTTTCAGTTAACTGACCACCTTCATCGTAGCCGACATAGCCGGGTGCTGACCCAATCAAACGACTGGTCGAGTACCGTTCCATGTATTCAGACATATCGATCCGAATCATGTTGTCCTCTGACCCAAACATGGCTGCAGCTAAGGCCTTCGCTAATTCGGTCTTACCAACCCCAGTGGGGCCAAGGAACATGAAGGAACCAATTGGCCGGCTTGGATCTTTCAATCCACTCCGCGCCCGGCGAATGGCCCGTGCTACTGCTGAAACGGCTTCTGGTTGACCAACGACCCGTTCGTGCAAAATCTTTTCCAAGTTAACTAAGCGTTCGCTTTCAGATTTTTGCAATTGAGTCAGTGGGACACCCGTCCATTCAGCAACCACTTGGGCAATATCTTCTCCGGTCACTTGTAAGTCATAGTGCGGTGTGTCGCCTTCAGTGATTTGTGCTTCTTCATCAGCTTCAATGCGATCCAAACGTTGCTTGAGTTGCATTTCCTGCTTGCGAATATCCGCGGCTTGTTCGAAGTCCTGAGCTTCAATCGCCGTTTCCTTTTCTTCACGTAACTGCGCGAGCTTGTCCTGGTTCTTGGACAACTTAGTCGGTTGATCCATCTGGTCGATGCGGACTTTCGCCGCCGCTTCATCCATCAAATCAATCGCCTTATCTGGTAAGAACCGATCACTGATGTAGCGACTAGACAACTTCACCGCTTGATTAACGGCTTCATCAGTAATTGTCACATGATGATGTTCTTCATACCGTGGCCGCAAGCCATCGAGAATCTCAACCGCTTCGTCTTCAGTCGGTTCATTGACCATGACTGTGGCAAAACGCCGTTCAAGTGCGGCATCGGATTCAATGTACTTTTGATATTCGTTTAAGGTCGTCGCCCCAATGGTTTGGAGTTCGCCTCGTGCTAATGCTGGCTTCAAAATGTTGGAGGCATCGATGGCCCCTTCAGCACCACCGGCACCAATCAAGGTATGCAATTCATCGATGAATAAGATGACATGCCCATCGTTGTAGATTTCGTCGATCACTTTCTTTAAGCGGTCTTCAAATTCACCACGATACTTGGTTCCGGCAACTAGTGAGCCCATATCAAGCATCATCAGCCGTTTGTCAGCCATGTCATTCGGTACGTCGCCAGCAACGATCTTTTGTGCCAGCCCTTCAGCGATCGCCGTCTTACCAACACCGGGTTCACCAATCAAGACTGGATTGTTTTTCGTCCGCCGTGACAAGATTTGAATGACCCGCTTAACTTCTTTGGAACGACCCACAACTGGATCCATTTCCTGTTCACTCGCCAGCTGCGTCAAATCACGCGCCAAGGAGTCCAAGGTCGGTGTGCCTTCCGTCTTCTTACCACCACGGTTAGCCGCACTGCCCTTACGCTTACTCATCGCATCACTGACACCAAGTTTACGCAAAACAACTTTGCGTGTTTGACTCAAATCTAAGTTCAAATTCATCAAAATACGCGAGGAGAGGATACTTTCATCAGAGAGCATCGCTAACAAGAGGTGTTCAGTCCCAATCTTGTTGGCGCCAAGCCGTTTGGCCTCATCACCAGCAACGGATAAAATCTCCTTAGCCTTTGGTGAATATGGCAAATACGTATCTTTGCCAATATTGCTCAACGTCCCGTAGCCAGTGAACCGTTCAATTTCTTCACGGATGTCATCTTCGCTCACAGCGTACTGTTGCAAGACTTTATTAGCAATACCGTTCTTTTCGATGGCTAGTGCTAATAACAAATGTTCCGTACCGACTGCCTGATGCTTAAAATATTTGGCCTGTTCCTGTGCTAGTACTAGCACACTTTTGGCACTAGGTGTAAATAAGTTATCCATTGCGATTCCTCGCTTTCTTTAGCTTTCGTAACGCAAGTGGTTCAAAATCCCGATAATTATTCGAGCCCGGAGACTATTTTCAAGGTCTCGGTCCGTCAGTCCTAACGTGTCGTGATCGATTGCCACTAATATCAACTGCGCTTCCCTACGATTTAAAACGTCGTCCTCATACAGACTCTGAACAACTGCGTAGGCATCCCGTTGTGTGATGGAATCGCCGATCACTTGAATGAGGGCATCCAACACATCAGCATCATCGACCAAATTAACCTTTTCAATGCGAATATAACCGCCACCGCCACGCTTACTTTCAACTAAGTAACCATTTTGGATCGTAAACCGCGTTTTAATCACATAATTAATCTGTGAGGGTACCACGTTGAAAAGGTCGGCAATTTCTGAACGCCGAATTTCAACATGCTCCGAGTCCGCCAAAATACTTTTTAAATACTTTTCAATAATATCCGAGATATTTTGACTTTGCATGTGCTTCACCCTTTTCATTATCTTTGACTAATATTGACTTTTATTATACGAGGATAATGGAAAAAAGCAAAGAATTTCACCCAACTGGCGACCCAGCATGTGCTTAACGGTTGTTACAGCATAGCACGCCAAGCACTTGCTTTCAATTGATTGGACCGGATTTTCGACCCTGATTCGTTAACTTTGTTAGGCCTTCATATTCATTCAACTACCTATTTAAAATATGTCAAGTGTTAGCGTCTGAATTTGGTCAACTTTGTCTGGGACTCGTCGTTTATCCAACAGCTTGAGTTTCTATACTACAGGTTGTCCGCCTGAATTTCGACTAATACGCCACTTGTTTATTTACGACCGGCCACGCTTAACGTCATTTTGACCAGTTACTTCATATATAGATTGTTCGTCATGAATTATGATTAAATCATGCTATTCTCTAAATTCAGGAGCTGCCAGCTGAGACCCGCTGGGAACAAGTACGAGTTGGCGTAAATTTGCAGAATCGTGTGCGTCCTACACCGGCTTACAGGCATTTCTGACAATGCTGGAACGTGGTGGACACAGATTTAAGCCGAAAAACCACGTCTTAAATACTGGTCTTCCACTAACCAAGCCAAGAACGCTTGCTAAGTGGAATTTCACCACTGAGCATTGTCAGAAACACCTTCCAGCCTGGATATGATTCGAAAGGCGGACGTGGGCGGGCCCAACTTTTTTGTTAGATTAGTTGTTGGTTCCTTAGTATACGGGAATGTTGAAATAAACTGTCAGACTGGTTCTAACAATAACCAAGCATCCTGACCCATGATTTAAGACTTCGAACACGCGGTTTCACTGAGATTGTCAAAACTTCCTCTAATCACCCGGGATAGCAAAGTCTTGAATTATAAGTGAAGACAATTTATTCGACTAAACGCAAGACTAGCTGACATTGAGATTCGTGAATCGCATTCAGGTAATCTTTTCAGTAACTAGATGCCATAATTCAGCATTGATCCCGTTTGAGAGCTTGCCTGAAGGACCAGAAACCTAATATTCAGTGGTCAATTGTACCTAGATAGGTGGCCGTTCATCTGCCATTCGAGCGGGTTCCCGACTGTAGGGGCTGGCTGACAATGCTCAAGGGCGAAATTCTTCTTGTCCGGGTGAATTTCCCGGGCTAGAAGAAGACTCGTATTTGAAATTGCGCAGTGGGTTTCTGCGTGAGTTCAAATCGATGTCCGCCCTGTTCCAGCGTTGTCAGCCGGCCCCGGAGGTCGGAATAGAACGCGTCTCGGCAGACGAACAGTAAACCGACCAACAGGCACGTTTAAATCATCTTTAATGCCAAATAATTAACGCAAGGCTCCGCCCAATGAATCTCATCAATTCATTGGGCGGAGCCAACTCGAAAAGGCATTTCAAAATGATGGGGCGATCACACCTCAGCACCAGTCACAACACAGCAGTACACCACACGTCAAAAAGTGGCCATAAAAAAATCCAGTCAAATGACTGGATTAGTTGGTTTAACCGTAATCGGGAAAACAGGATTTGAACCTGCGACCCCTACGTCCCGAACGTAGTGCTCTACCAAGCTGAGCTACTTCCCGAGAAAATTAAATAAAAAGCCTTAGTAATCACTAAGACTGTGTTAAACGATCGGGAAAACAGGATTCGAACCTGCGACCCCCTGGTCCCAAACCAGGTGCTCTACCAAGCTGAGCTATTTCCCGATACTAATGCACCCAGTAGGAGTCGAACCTACAACCTTCTGATTCGTAGTCAGACACTCTATCCAATTGCGCTATGGGTGCTTATTTAAAATGCCGAGGACCGGGATCGAACCGGTACGGTTATCACTAACCGCAGGATTTTAAGTCCTGTGCGTCTGCCAATTCCGCCACCCCGGCAAATTAAAAGCGGAAGACGGGATTCGAACCCGCGACCCCCACCATGGCAAGGTGATGTTCTACCACTGAACTACTTCCGCATAATAAAGCTATTCAATTGTAAATGCCGACTAGAGGATTCGAACCTCCGACCTCCTCATTACTAGTGAGATGCTCTGCCAACTGAGCTAAGTCGGCATGTGCGGGTGAAGGGATTTGAACCCCCACGTCGTAAGACACTAGAACCTAAATCTAGCGCGTCTGCCAGTTCCGCCACACCCGCATGATATTAACCATGCCCGTTGCCGGTCTAACAGTTCTTACTGGTATGCCTTGACAACTATTTAACTTTATCATCTTGTTGAATAGTTGTCAACAACTTTTTCAATTAATTGGATAAATATACTTTTTTAATGGATAAACAAGTTCTATTTTTCCGACAAGAAATATTATAGCACGGTAGCCTAAAATAGCAAACCCTATTTTCAAAAAAATTTTATTTAATTTCAAAAAAGCCACTGAAACCGCCTTTTGACGGCTGAAATTCGGCTGTAAATCTCCATTAAAAACTAACCTTTATCTTCCATAAAGCCTGCTTTCCACCAATTTTACTGCTGATACGCGTTAATTTTATACTCATAAATTATGCAAAAACGCGGACCCGCATCACTGCGAATCCGCGTTTGACTAAATCATCAGTTCGATTTAACCTTGTTTTTCGATTTTAGTCTTGCCGTGCATGTAAGGCACTAAGACATCTGGAATCGTGACCGTGCCATCTTCATTTTGATAGTTTTCCAAAATAGCTGCAACGGTCCGACCGACTGCTAAGCCACTCCCATTCAACGTGTGGACGAATTGGAGTTTACCATCATCGTCGCGATACTGGATGTGTGCGCGCCGTGCTTGGAAATCAGTACAGTTTGAACAACTTGAAATTTCACGGTACTTGTTTTGTTCTGGGAACCATACTTCTAGGTCATGCGTCATGGCCGCGGTGAAACTCATATCACCAGTCGTCAACGTAATCACGTGATATGGCAAGCCGAGCTTCTTCAATAATGATTCAGCATTATTGGTCAGCTTTTCAAGTTCATCCCATGAATCTTCAGGCTTCGTAAACTTGACCATTTCAACCTTATTGAATTGGTGTAAACGAATCAAGCCCTTGGTATCGCGACCGGCACTACCGGCTTCTTCCCGGAATGCTGGCGATAGCGCTGTGAAATAAACGGGTAATTTTTCTGCCGGAATAACTTCATCGCGGTAGTAGTTTACCAATGGGACTTCAGCAGTTGGGATCAATGTTAAATCTTGTGTCGTGATCCGGAAAGCGTCTTCCTTAAACTTAGGGAATTGGCCGGTCCCGTACATTGATTCATCCGTCACCATGTATGGTGGTAAGACTTCGGTATAGCCTTCTGCTTCATGTTGGTCCAAGAAGAAGTTGTAGACGGCCCGTTCGAGTTTGGCACCATCACCAATGTAGTATAAGAACCGACTTCCTGAGACTTTGGCGCCCCGTTCGAAGTCCAAGATACCTAAATCTTCACCGATGTCCCAGTGGGCTTTTGGTGTGAAGTCGAACTTCCGTGGCGTCCCGATCCGACGTAATTCAACCGCGTCTTCTTCCTTCAAGCTGACCGGCACGTCTGGATGAGGCATGTTTGGTAAATGAGCTGCCATGTCTTGGACTTGCGCGTCGATCGTCCGGCGTTGTTCATCCAAGTCTTTAACATCCGCACTAACCTTTTGCATTTCAGCAATTTCAGCACTGGCATCTTCTTTATTGCGCTTCTTTTGTGAAATTTCACCCGAGACCTTGTTCCGAGTAGACTTGAGTTGTTCACTCTTCGCAATCAATTCACGGCGTTGTTCGTCCGCAGCTAACAAGTCATCGATATCACTAGCAGCAACGCCCCGATGACCAAGTTGTTCTTTGACAAAATCGGCATTTTGCCGAATCATTTTAACATCTAACATAACGACGTCTCCTTTGTAGAAATTAGTTGTAAATAAAAACAGTCTCTCCTCCCATATTGGGACGAAGAGACTGCGATTCGCGGTACCACCCAAGTTCAGGATTATTTGTTAATCCCACCCTTAAACGGATAACGGCCGTGCCGTGCAGTATTACCTGCCCACATTGTCGCGCCGGAGTTTCGACTGCCGGTTCACACCACCCACCGGTTCTCTGAACGTCTACTTAAAACGCGCCGTGTTTACTATTCACTGTCTACTATAAATCATTGATGTCCAAAAGGCAACTAGCCGAGACTCTTAACCTTTTCATCAATCAAGCGAATGACTTCCTGACGGGCACTCGGGTCCGCAACGAAATCTAATTGGTCGCCATCGATTTGCATCTTAGGGCTGTGGTCATAGTTAGCGTACCAGTCCGTATACCGTTCGTTCAACGTTTGATAGTATTGGTATAGGTCTGGATCTTGGTCGATTTGTTCATATGAGCGGCCCCGCTTTTGAATTCGCTTGAGCATCGTATCGAACGAAATATTGATGTGAATCAACAAGTCTGGGCTCTTCTGATGCTCAGCTTCAGGCAATTCTTGCATCATGTTATTCAATAGCGAGTCGTAAATGTCAACTTCGGTGTTGGTCGCCCGTCCCAAATCCCCGTTTAAATGGAACAATAATGAATCTTCGAAGATTGAGCGGTCCAAGACGTCCAAGTCGTTGGCAAACGCTGATTTGATACTATCCAACCGTTTATTTAAAAAGTAGATTTGTAATAAGAACGCATACTTCTTAGGGTCCTTATAAAATAACGGCAAAATGGGATTATCATCAACTGATTCGTAAAACGCTTTAGAGCCGAAATGTTGGGCTACTAATTGCGTTAAACTCGTCTTGCCGGCACCGATTGTTCCTGACATTACAAGCATGGGGCGTCTCTCCTTTTAGTCACGTCAAAATTTTGATTATCTTTAAAAGCAACACTACATATTGTACGCACCCAAGTCCTAAAATGCAATATCTGGTGAGTCAATTCCATAAAAAACTTAGTTTGGCTTAATTTGTCTTGGGAACGTGATTAAAGCGTGCTGGTTTTCAAGGTCAAAAGCGGCCTTTCCACCACCATGCGATTGGCTTCCTGGCTGTAGCGACCGACAAGCACTAAGCCAACCAACTGTCACGTTTTAATTTCATGCTAGATGATGACTAGCATAATTTCTAATTTCATCCCACTAAAAAAGGCATCCCCCAGATTGGAGACACCTACTCAATTTGCTGTTCAAGAACATCCGCGACTCAGGGGCGTACCACCGTTTATATCGCGTCAGTCATGTTCCTAAGCAAGTATTGCTTAGCCGCCTTTTCACGTGCCTTTAACAGGCTCACGTATTGTTCCAAGGTCAGGTTGTGCTTGGTCATGAATTGGGCACTCTTTTTGCCGACGTAGCGGAAATGCCATGATTCATAATCAATCCCTGTTGACTTGGTCCCGCTCTTCGTAAAGCGCAGTACGAAACCGTAGTCTGGGGCGTGCTTGATTAACCATTGTTGCCCCTTGTTCTTGTCTGATGAAGAGAGCAACTGATTGCCATGCGTGTTATACCAATGCGTGTTCATGATATCAGCGGCTAAGCCGGTCTCATGCTCACTACCACGTGGTACCGCCACGTATTCTTTCGTCAGCTTCAAGGCTTCTTTGGCCGACTTGCCCTCATTCTCATAGGTTTGAATCGATTGACTCCAAACCTCTTTTTGATAGGCAACGGACCGGTAACCAGAAACGATGGTTGCCGGGTACCCGGCCTTCTTAGCGCCAGCCATGAAAGCTTCCAGCGGCTTGACGATGGATGTCCGGACATCGATCCCGTTGACACTCGACTTACTGAAACTCATTTCTGAGCGCTTGTTCCACTTGTTGACGACAACCAAATCAGCATCCGTCGACTTGACGCCCTTCGGCAATTCACTGATCAATCGTTGTCGTTTGGTCTGCGTCTTGGTCGTTTTCGCCGAACTGCTTGATGATTTTGACGCACTCGACTGGCTGTTAGCGCCACAACCACTCAGGACGCCGACTAACGTTACTAATGCTAAACCTCTTACTAAATTACGCTTCCACATTTCTCTCGCTGCCTTTCTCTGTCCTAGCTTAGCATAGAGGACGGATTTAAAACTTGTTTTCCAGTCGATATTTGATAATTTTTAATGATTTTTTCATTTAGATCGTTCATCAATCCTCGCATAATCATATCTAATTTGATTGCCAGCCGACTCCCCGTTTGACAAAAAATGCACCTAACTCCAACTGCGAGTTAAGCACATTCTAAACACGAGTTAATCTTTACCATGATGATGGCGGGTTAAGTCAACCTTATCCAGCGGAATCATTTTGGTATGATAACGAATCTTGTAATAGACGTATAACACAATAAATAATGGGATACTCATGTAAGTGACCCCGATGGCTTGCCAGTCCAGTGTCGCAAAGGAATGCAAGTCTTGTCCAATAATGACGACCAAGCAGAGGATAAAGGCGAACCATGGCCCAAATGGGAACCACTTGGCATGGTAACGCAACTCACTGAGCTGATGGCCCTGCTTGACAAACGCCCGCCGGAACCGCAAATGTGAGATGGCAATTCCTAACCAGGCGATGAAGCCGGTCAATCCACTTGCAGACACCAAGAAGATGTAGATTCGTTGACCAAACAGGCTCGATAGGAACGTCAAGAGGCCAATGACCGTGGTTCCTAATAATGCCATGATTGGAATTCCACGCCGGTTGACCCGACCGAACGTCTTTGGCGCGTAGCCTTGTAATGACAAGGAGTATAGCATCCGCGTCGACGCATACATCCCTGAATTGGCTGCAGACAGGACGGAGGTCAAAATCACCGCGTTCATGACACTGGCAGCCGCTGCCAACCCGGCTCGTTTGAAGACTAAGGTAAACGGACTGATCGCAATATCACTCGCTGATGAACCCAGCAAGTCCTTAGACGTATAAGGAATAATGGCCGCAATCACAAAGATGGCCAAAATGTAGAATAATAAGATCCGCCAAAAAACTTGTTTGATGGCCTTCGGAATACTCTTCTCCGGCGTTGCGGATTCGCCCGCGGTAATCCCAATCAATTCCGTCCCCTGGAATGAAAAACCAGCGACAACGAACACGCTGAGAATCGTTGGAATTCCGCCCACAAATGGCGCCTTTTTATACGAGAAGTTGCTGAGGCCCGTCGCGTGACCACCCATGATGCCGACGATCGTCAACACCCCGATGACCAAGAAGACCAGGACCGTCACAACTTTGATCAGTGAAAGCCAGTATTCCGTCTCGCCAAACGACCGCACCGACAAAGCGTTGATCGTAAAAATCAAGACTAAGGCAATCAGACTGAAGACCCAGCCGGGCACGGTCGGCAACCAGAATTGCATGACGATTGCTGCCGTACTGATATCGACTGCCAGCGTAATCGCCCAGTTGAACCAATAATTCCAGCCCATCGCAAATCCCAGCGCTGGGTCGACAAACTTGGTTGCATACGTTGAGAACGACCCGGATACTGGCAAGTACGTTGCCATCTCACCCAGACTCGTCATTAAAAAGTAGACCATGATACCGATGCCGACGTACGCCAGTAGCGCCCCGCCTGGCCCGGCCGTTGAAATTGCAGAACCGGATGCCACAAACAGACCAGTCCCGATACTACCACCTAGTGCAATCATGGATAAGTGCCGGGTCTTTAAGGACCGGTGCACATCCTGATGTTGTTCTTCTGCCATTGCAGAACCTCCAAAAATCGATTTATATCTAAAAGTGTTCACACCGATTCAGGTTTAGCACAACCAAAATAAAAAGCCTTCTTGCAACGCGAAAACGTGCGCAAAAAGACTTTAATCAGATTGATTGACATAATTGCTGATTTCATCGTCGATAGCGCCCCGCAACTATTCTAGCTGCGACAGTCCTTGATTTATTCAACCAAGGCCCAACGGATGAATCGGTCATAGATTCATCTATTTCGGCGGTTGCCCCGTTCACTGACCTTCACTAGTGATGACCCACTTCTAGTCAGTTACTATTGTTAACCGCGTCCTCTTCTTTCGATATACTCAACCATTATATCCGACCAGTCCTCATTTGACAACCGGTCTTAATCGTTAATTTTAATAAAATTGATCTGGCAACATCGTCTTACCTAAAGCCTTGTTGTCAGAGTAGTCGATTGGAATGTCCACAACGACTGGACCATCCGTGGCAAAAGCTTGATCGAGCACCTTTTCTAGGTCAGCAGGTTGGTTGACCCGTAAACCGGTGGCACCAAAGCTTTCAGCATACTTGACAAAGTCGACTGGGCCAAAGTGCACGGCCGCATCTTCACCGTACTTCATCTCTTCTTGGAACTTCACCATGTCGTAGGTACCATCGTTCCAAATCAAGTGCACGATATTCTGCTTCAAGCGCACGGCCGTTTCAAGTTCCTGAGCGGAGAACAAAAAGCCCCCATCACCCGAAACGGAAACAATCTGGGTGTTTGGCCGAACTAGTGCTGCGGCAATCGCCCATGGTAGGGCGACACCCAAAGTCTGCATCCCGTTACTGAACAGTAAGTGGCGTGGTTCATAGCTCCGGAAATGCCGCGCCATCCAAATGTAGTGGCTCCCGACATCAACAGTGACCGTCATCTCATCGCTGACCCGTTGTTGCAAAGCTGCGATGACCGATAGCGGATGATTTAGCTTAGACTGCTTATCAATATTAGGCACAAAGTCCCGCGTTTGTAGGCGTTCTTGTAATTCACTCAAATACGATTGGGCATCATTACTGATGTTATAACCCTTCATGTATGGTAACAAGAAGTCCAGAGTCTGCGCGATGTCCCCAATCAATTCCGTCTCTGGTTGGAAGTTATGATCAAGTTCCGCGCGCATGGCGTCAATCACCACGATGCGGGCCTTACCTTCTGCATTCCAGTTACGTGGTTCGTATTCGATTGGGTCATAACCCACCGCAATGACCAAGTCAGACTTCTTCAATAACATGTCCCCTGGTTGGTTCCGGAATAAACCAACCCGACCAAAGAAATGGTTGGCTTCCAAATCACGTGAAATCACACCGGCTGCTTGAAACGTCTCGACAACTGGTAAGTTCGCCGCCGTCACGAGGTTGCGAATCGCCTTTGTGACTTCTGGTGAGGAAGCACGCATTCCAACTAATAAGACGGGCAACTTGGCTGCTTTGATCTTTTGTGCCAGTAACGTGGCTTCAACTGGACTAGCTGGTCCTAATTTTGGTGCTTGAATCGGTGTGATGACTGGCGTCCGAACGATTGAGTCCGTCACGTCTTGTGGCACACTGACGAAGCTAGCACCCTGCTTAGCCGCCGTGGCTTCCTGATAGGCATTTGCTAACACTTCAGAAATGTTTTCAGGTTCTTGGACTTCAGCACTGTACTTAGTGATTGGCTTGAACAGCGCCGCGTTATTCATACTCTGGTGAGTCAAACGTAACAAGTCGGCCCGTTGAACTTGCCCAGAAATCGCGAGGACCGGGTCCCCTTCAGCGGTGGCAGTCACTAAGCCGGTTGCTAAATTACTAGCACCAGGACCAGAAGTGGTCATAACGACCCCGGGTTTACCCGTGATTCGGCCAATTCCAGCCGCAATAAAAGCAGCGTTTTGTTCGTGGCGTGTTACGATCAACCGCGGACTCTTAGGGTTAACGGGATGTTCTAAGCGTTCAAACACCCGGTCGATCTTGGCACCGGGAATCCCAAATACATACTTAACATCGTGGTTTACAAGGCTATCGACGATTGCGTCGGCCCCATAGTACTTTTTATCAGCCATGTTGATCTCCTCTATCTTGTGAAATTCATTGTTAGAATACCATAATTAATGCCTTAATAACAGTAATTTCCGCCTTGTGAAATAAAGTATATCTGATCGAAAATCAAATCCAAATACTAAAAGCGCGTCAACATTGATTTACCGAGGGAAACCGCTCTCAAAATTTCTTAAGTTTGTAGGATGGCTCACTTGTTCGTTCGCATCCGCGCTAACAATCCGTTTAATTGCGCCATTTTGTCATCAGAATAGTTGGTCCAATCTAGGACCGGTATCTGCTGGACGGCTAACAATTCCTTGATGAGCGTTGCCAATTTTTGTTGGGCCAAAAAGTTCAGCCATAACTGGTCAGCTTGCGAAAAGATTTGATTAACGACCTTAGTCCCTTCATGGGCGACTGGTTCCACGTCCTTGAAAACTTGGTCAAAATAGCCGTAGTTCGGAAAGGTCTGCAGCGTCCCCTCGATGGCCGCGACCACGTCAGTAATTGAAATCTCTTCAGCTGGTCGTGCCAGGTGGACACCCCCGTTGTTACCACTAGTTGAGGTAACTAGTCCAGCAACGACCAATTTGCGAATGATTTTGCGAATATACGACGCAGAACCGCCGATTCGTTCGTGAAGCACGTCCGCTGTTAACGGAATCTCCGGCTGCTGTGTCGCTAGTAGTACGAGCACACAAGCCGCCTGTTCAAATGATTTTGCGAGTTGCATCTACCCATCTCCTAAACGTTTAATGCGACACAGTCATAAAATAATTCAGTCTGTCCAGGGCCAAACGGGGCGTACTCCGGATGTCGAACCGAATCATACTGGCGAAAATTAGCATGCAACAGAATTTGTTTGGACGCCGGATTATTAGCTAAACAACTCGCCGTAATACGCCGCAACTGTAATGTTTCAAATCCGTATTTCAAGATGCGTGCTACTGCGGCGGTCATGATGCCCCGCTGCCAATACTGCGCGTTCAGCATGTACCCTAAATCCATTTCCTTAGCAGCTGGCTCACCAGTATTGGTCATCCGTTCATATAACCCAACACTCCCAATGACGTGCTGGGTCGCCTCTAGTTCAATCGCAAAGATCTGCGGGAGCTTTGCTTGTTGCTTTAACAAAAATTCGGCCTCCGTTAGACTGTGCGCCGGTGCAAAGCCCGCCGACGCCGCAATCCGCGGGTCACGAACCAATTCATAGTAATCCGCGGTATCTGCTAACGTAAATGGTCGTAGCGTGAGTGCTTCGCCTCGTGCCGTAACCGTAACCATGCCCATATCTGTTCCACCTGACTTGCGTTATAATAGTTATGTTAACCATATCAAATTGAGGTGATTGCATGCAAGTTATAACACAAAAATTAACCGCATCGAGCGCGCAATTGACCGGTTATTTGCATCAACCGGATGCTAACGCGCACCAAACGACCTTACCAGCAATCATTATTGTTCCGGGTGGGTCTTACACGCACATTCCAACAGCCCAGGCCGAAAGTCTCGCGATGGCGTTTGCGGGTCATGGCTATCAGGCCTTTTACTTAGAATATACCTTACTTGGTGACCAACAACCATTGGAATTGGCTCCCGTTCTCGACTTAGGACGCGCGGTGGCCTTACTACGCGCACACGCGGACGAATGGCACATCGACCCTGACCAGATCACACCGGCCGGCTTTAGTGTCGGCGGCCACATCGTCGCGCTCTACAACGATTATTGGCGGACCAAGGTGGCAACGGCCCTTGATGTTGAACCAGCAACGCTCAAGCCCAAGTCCGTTATTTTAGGCTATCCTGTGATCAGTCCGAAACTCGGTTTTCCTAAAGATGACGCCACGATTGCAACTTGGACGGCTACTCCAGATGACTTAGCAGCGGAACAACACGTCACGGCTGACAACCAGCCGACCTTCATTTGGGTGACGGCCGATGATCCAATCGTGCCCGCCGCAAATGCCTTGGCCTACACGACAGCCTTAGCCACTGCCGAAATTCCATACGAACTGCACGTCTTCAAGCATGGGCCCCACGGTTTGGCACTCGCAAATGCGCAAACTGCTTGGAAGCCAGATGCAGACCAGCCGCACGTCGCCCACTGGTTGACGTTAGCCCTTGAGTGGTTGGCGGATAATCGTCGCTAATCAGGCAGTCAGTCGTACCTTTATTTTAACGACAATCAAAGCTAAAAAAACGTTTGTCCAGATTCCAACTCGATTTCACAGTTGAAACGGACAAACGTTTTTTAGTTGATTAACGTAACGATTTCGATTGGCGACTACTAACAAATCAAAAAATTAAATTCGTTAACATACCTTATAAATAGGAGCGATAAAATAACGGCCACTTGAGTAAGCCCGGCGCCCAAAAGACGTAAAACCACTGCATTACCTGGCTCCAGCTCCATGCCAGCAAGACCGCACCGATCGTATCAGTCGGGTAATGGGCGTTGAGATAGATCCGCGAGAAAATGACCAGTAACAGCCACACCACGCTACCCCATTTGACAATCATCGCGGCCCGATAACTTGGTAATTCCGGCACAACGAGCATGATAATGACGCTTACGAGAACAAACGTCCCCAGCACGTGGCCACTCGGAAAACTATAACCGGTATCTTGTGCCAGATGGCTGATGGGCCGGTCACGACCAACGAGGTGCTTAACGATAAACCCCAGAATCATCGCCCCCGCCATGTACGCCAGCGCCCAGAACGCTTGAATCTTGTACTTAAACCCATACATCAGGAAGGCCAGAATCAGGATCCACAGCACATCCATTTCCGGCGAAGCCAGCCAAGCAATTAGCTTGTAAAACACGGTCCAAATCCCGCTATTACTAATTTGGACGAGCGACGTCAGGGCCACATCTAATAAATCAATTCCAATCGCGCCGTCACTAATAAAATAGCTCAGATAGGCAAATAGAATTACCCCAATGACAAACTTGACCGGCCGACTACGCGACTTATCGATCATCAAAACAAGAACCCCCATTTAATATATAAATTACCAAAATTATACCATAGTCTATTAATCGACTGAACGAATCCTTAATATCCACGGCTGAACCTTAAAAAAAAAGAAAGAAGTCGCAATTTCATCACGTTTTGTTAACAAAAAGGTTATGATTAATTTGATAATTCATCGGATTGCATCCTAATTCTTATGTGGATTCGGTATCCGACCGGTGAAAAAAATGCTAAACTATGAATAACTATTACCATTGGAGGAAGAGTTCATGGAAGACATGCCAAGTCGCTCAGAAATGCATCGTGACAAATCGCAGGGAAACAATTCACAGGGAAACGGCAAGGGACCGAAGAAAAAGCACCCTGTTCGTAATACGATTTTAATTATTATTGCCGTCCTATTAGTCGGAACCGGCGCGTTTGCTGCGCGGACCTACTTTAATGCTAAAAACGCGGCTAACACCGTATTCAAAAGCAGTGGGATCAAGAAATCTCGTAATACCAGTGCCGTTTTGAATGGTAAAAAACCCGTTTCGATTCTGTTACTCGGTACGGATACCGGGGCGCTTGGCCGGAACTATAAAGGTCGGACCGATACGATCATCCTAGCAACCATCAATCCGAAGACCAAGACGACGACCTTAATGAGTTTGCCGCGTGACTCCGAAGTTGCTGTTTCAGGATTTGAACAGGACTTCCCTACTAAGTTGAACGCTGCTTACGCATATGGTAGTGCTGGGACCACTATCAAGACGATTCAAAAATGGTTGAACGTGCCGATTGACTACTATGCCCTGATCAACATGGGTGGGATGAAGAAAGTCATCAATGAAATCGGTGGCGTGGACATCACCCCAATTCGGACATTCACTTACGAAGGCTACACCTTCACGAAGGGTCAAAAGGAACACATGAACGGGGCCAAAGCTTTAGCCTACTCACGGATGCGGTATGACGATCCGCTTGGTGACTACGGTCGTCAACAACGGCAACGGCAATTGATCACCGCTATTCTCGGTGAAAGTACCAGTGCTTCCAACTTGTTGAAACAAGACTTCCTCGATTCATTAGCTAAACAAACTCGGACTGACTTGACCTTCAGTAACCTGACCAGCATCGTTACCAACTACCGGAGCGCCACGAAGAACATCGTTTCCGACCACGCTCAAGGAACTGGTAAGATGATCGACGGCCAATCCTTCGAAGTTGTCTCACAATCTGAAAAGCAACGGGGCACCAACGTCCTGCGGAAATCACTTAACTTGAAAGCCGCTAAAACTGGTGAAAAGTTCGCTAACCAAAACTAATCACATCAACACTGATTATTGATTCAAAAAAGCGCTACTCACATTTCTTTAGAGATGTGGGTAGCGCTTTTCTATTGTCTGAAGTGGTGATGTTTAAAGCCACAAACCGCTGATACCCATTATGTTAGTCAATTCGGCTTTAATTATGATAAAAACGTGCTGGTTTCTAAGTTCAAAAGCGGCCAGCTGAGACCCGCTGGAAACAGTGCGAGTAAGCGTAAATTTGCAGTGGTGGCGTCTTCCTATGCCGGCTTCCAGGCATTCTGTGCAATGGCCGGAACGTGGTGGACACAGATTTAAGCCGACAAACCACGTCTTAAATACTGGTCTTTCACTAACCAAGCAAAAGACGCTTGCCAAGTGAAATTTCACCACTGGGCCTTGCCCAGAATACCTTCCAGCCGGGCTGGTATTCGAAAGGCAGACATGTGCGGACCTAACTTTAATTTAACTGGTCGTTGTTTCCTAGTAAACAATCATTTTTGTAATGAACTGTAAGACTAGTTTCTGGTAAAAGCTATCATATTCACGTTCTAATCATGGGAGTCAGCAGTATTACTGCATATTTCAGAACTTTCTCTACTCACCTAAAATAACAAGGTCTGGGATACCAATCGAGAGGGAAATTCTATCGATCAATTTCGAGGATAGTGCCTTTGAAATCAATCTTAAGAATTTCGTATCAGTATTTAAGTCAGACAAGTCTTTAAGTTCAATAAATCAATAAAATCATCATCAATGCTGTTTTTAAGTTTACATGAAGGACCAGTCTCCTAATATTCGATGGCCAATTGCACCAAATTAGGTGGTCGTTCATCCGCCATTCGAGCGGCTTCCCGACTGGAGGGGCTGGCTGACAATGCTCAGTAGCCAAATTATTCTTAGTCGGAAGTGGGCTGCTTCCGGCTTAGAATAAGACTCGTATTTGAAATTGCGCAGTGGGTTTCTGCGTGAGTTCAAATCGATGTCGGCTTACGTTCCAGCAATTGTCAGCCGGCCCCGGAAGTCGGAATGGGACGCGCATAGGCTGACGAGCAGTAAACCCACCAACCAGCACGTTTTTATCATCTTTAATGCAGAATCGGATAACGGCCACAAATACGCTGACAGCCTCATGATTCCAAATGCTGTAAGCGCCACTGGCGAATGCAAAATGCAATTAACCGGTTCAATAATTCCGCTAATAAGAAGCCTAGTGCGATGGCACCCGTAATCATGATGACTTGTAGCGTAAAGGCAACGGCTTCACGGTAATTGCCCAACGCAAAGTTACGGACCATCTGATAGGCTTGGCTTCCGGGCACGAACGAGACCAGACTCGGAATGTTGAAAATAATGGCTGGCATCTTTTTGTAGCGAGCCGCTAAACTACTCAAGACGCCGATACCAACGGAACCAATCAAGCTTCCAAGCACGACGCCACCATCAAATGCCTGCACGATCAGATAACTCCCCCATGTCAGGGTACCAATCCAACCAGCAACATTTAAGGCTTGATGCGGAATATTAATAATTAGGCCAAAGCCCAATACTGCAATGTATGCCAGCACTAATTGTCCAATTGTTCCCATCACTTACGACCTCCTACACGCAATCAAAATAATGTAATGACCACGGCAATGCCGAAGCCCAGGGCCGCCGCACTCAACATGGCTTCCACCCCACGGGCCGGGCCACTGACAAAGTTGCCGGCCAAGGTATCACGGACCGCGTTGGCCAACGGTACCCCGGGCACTAATGGCATCAGTGAGCCGATAATAATATCATTCACGTTGGTCCCCCACCCAAGCTGGCAGACCCATTCTGCGCCTAATCCAATCAGTAGTGCGGCCGTCAATTCGCTCAAAAATTTGATTTTCAGATAGCGATTTAATAAGTAAAAGACCAAGTAACCGACCGTTCCAATCAAAACGGTCGGCCACGTATTGATGGTTTCTTGTCGAAACATGATCATCAGTGGCCCACTGACTAGCGCAGCCCCAACGAGCTGGAGCCATAGTGGAAACGAACGAGAGGCGGCATCTAACTGATTCAATCGGCGATACAGCGTTGGCAAATCAATCGTCGTAGCCGCAAATTCCCGCGATAATTGATTAACTTGTGCCACTTTCTCCAGGTCGATCGTCCGCTGGTTGACGGCTGCAATCTGCGTCGCATTGCGGCCTTGAATCGACATCATGACGCCGGTAATCGTTACGTACGTATTCGCCGCGACGACACCCGCATTTTGTGCGATTCGCATCATCGTATCATCGACCCGCGAGATTTCCAAACCATTTTCGACCATGATTTTACCGGCTTTGAGGCAAGTCGCAATAATCATTTCATCCGTTGTCATTTGAACACCCCCACACACCACATTTCAGATTTAGTAACTTAACTGTAGCCAAAGTCGCGCCGTTAGTAAAGGCTTATTTCGCAACGAATCTGTTTGCCATCCTGGTCGCTGATTACACCCCCTGGCGATGACTGGCAACGCTCAAATGAGCGCAAAAAAGCCGGCGATGAGCATTTAATCTCATCACCGGCTTAAGCCATTTAAGCGTTAATTAGTCTTTAGTAACGTTAACTGCTTGTGGGCCACGATCGCTTTCTTCAACGTCGAAAGTTACGGCTTGGCCTTCTTCAAGGCTCTTGAAGCCGTCTTCTTGGATAGCTGAGAAATGTACGAATACATCGCTACCGTTTTCGCGAGTAATAAAACCAAAACCCTTATCGGCGTTGAACCATTTAACTGTTCCGTGTTCCATAATAAAAAATCCTCCTAGTGCATTTTGCACGTATAAATTAATGTAAATCATGATTCGGTACAAATGGGGATAGTTTATTGAAACGATCTGACCACAATTACCTAACCAAGCTACATGAGTAATTGTAGCATATTGTTTCTAAAAAAGGTAGTTAAACACTAGTTTTTCCACGAAATGTTTATGTGATGATAAATGAAACAGAATAACTAACTAATAATTAGTAATTTTGTTTGGAATATGACCACAAGTCTTATTTAACAAACACGTTGTGGGCCGCTTTAAAGCTAACCGGAATCTCTTCACCGGTGGCCTTAATGGAAACGGTCACAGGGCCTTCAAACGGATCATGCTTCAAAACCGTCACGTCCTGACCAATTTTCAGTGGCGTATCATGTAAGTAAACTAACAAATCATGGTTATCGATAAAGCGTTCGATGGTTACGGATTCACCATCCGCCGTATCCGCCAAACTCGTATGACTATCTTCTTGATAGTGGCCGTCCTTATCGGGAATTGCGCCACCGTGTGGGCAGTGCGTTGGGTGCCCTAAAAAGGCTTCCAAAGAATCGACTAGGCGCTCACTGGTAACATGTTCCAGTACTTCGGCTTCAGTATGCACATCAGGTAAGTCATAATCGAGCTTATCGACTAAGAAATCTTCCCAAATTCGATGTTTGCGCACCAAGGTCTCCGCATACCGGATACCCTTTTTCGTCAGCGAAATTCCCGCATACGGGGTATGTTTGGCGAGGCCTTCCTGCACTAATTTGCCGACCATTTCCGTTACGGAACCAGCCGCGATGTCCAAACTTAACGCAATCTGCTTGTTAGACACCTTTTTCTTCGTACCACCAAGCTCGAAAATAATTTTTAAGTAATCTTCCTTCATGGGGGTCATGAATATTCTTCACCTCAACTAAATAGTTACTGCTTTGATTAATCTATCGTATGACAAATCTCTTTTAAGATAATTCTACCATCTTACTACAACTAAGACACCAGTTCTAGCCCTAATCAACGACAAAGCTTTGAAATAATGGCCTAATCGTGACATAATTAATTGTAGCGCAAAATAACCCATTTGGTTACTAATTTAGAAACGTGCTTGTTCAACTAAGGAGGAACCGCATCGTGAATGATGATGCTCAATTATCAATTACGCAATTGGATGACGCTTTGCAACATAAAGCTGTCGAAGATTTTGCTAAATTCTACGTCCCGCTGTTTGACGCTAACAACCTTGAAGTGATGTCAAATTTTGACGTTGCTGCGTACATGACGGATATCAATGAACACCTTACTTATGGTCGCTATATGACCAAAGCACAGCGTTTGAGTGATACGGTCAGCTTTTCGTTTACCGCTTACCTTAACCTGATCGACCGTCTCGACCAGAAATACTACACTAGCGGCAACCCGGCCCAACCATGGGACGAATGGCTCGCCACCCAATTTGCTCAAATCGCAAATTCATAGGGCACCCGCAATTTTATCTCACACTAGAGGATTGAGTTGAACCCAATCCTCTTTTTTTGATGTCCATTTTTTGACCGCCCAACACTGTCACAGCAACTCACTGGCAAGATTGCCACCGCTGCGGCCCCTCGTCGAGGCTAAGTATCAAAAAAGCCCCAAGCTTTCCCGCAGCACTTGGGACCTCTGGCAAGTATCATCACCGGGCGATTGAAGACTACTACTAGTTTCAATTACACGTTGTTTTATGCACGATTACTACCTAGCCGAGCTAGGCATCTCTCAGCGCTTATTCGCGCTCCGTTGTAAATCCTTTTGCAAAGTTAAACTTCAAAACACGACCAACATGACAACGGTCAACCCAGCCATAAGATCGGTTGACGAACGGGAAACTTAAATGCCCAAATGACTTACCGATACTTACCAACTTAAATTTAACATTAATTAACCGGTTACACAAGCTGAAGGTCGCTAACCTTCCGATTTTGCCGGATACAGCCGATAATGTGGCTTACCATCTAAAATATAGCAGTACAATTGTTGGGTCTGGTCCTCATCAAAGTAACCGAGCTTGACCATGTGATGCCCATCGCGTTCCTCAATCCCTTGAAAGGCCGTCATCATGAAGACGCGCATCATCTCCATCTGATTGCCATAGCCATTGGCCCGTTCGACCGCGGCCGCCAGCGTGAACCCTTCATCTAACATCATCTTCACAAAATGCACGCGCATTAACGTGCCATACGAATAGCGGTGGGTCGTGTTCTTCTCACCTGTCTGCAAACTATGAATATAATTTTTCTGTTCCCAGTAGCGTAATTGGGTCTGGGAGACCCCCGTCATTTTCGCTAAATCAGTGATGCCAATCGTAAACTGGTGTTTATGCAACTGTTCTTTGAATTTTTTGAAAAATACGCCATCTTCTTGATTATCCACGGGTCAACCTCTTTTCTAACATTTTCAATACTCAGTATATGGTTTTTAATATTAATGTCAAGTTTGTTGACAAAAGTAATAAATCCGATTATATTAGACAACGTACTTTTTTAGAGAGAAGGGATTTACTTGTCAACTCCTGTTGATACGCATGGGAAGCCGTATAATCGTGGCTTGCTCATTGCAGTTTTGTTAGTCGGTACCTTTTGTACCGTCCTTAATCAAACGATTTTAACCACTGCCTTCCCAACGTTGATGAAAGATTTTGATATTACAACGTCGACCGTTCAATGGTTAACAACCGGGTTTATGTTAGTCAACGGGATTATGATTCCCGTTAGTGCTTGGTTGAGTTCACGTATTTCTACCAAGTGGCTCTACCTGTCAGCGATGGGGATTTTCGAAATCGGAACCATCATTTGCTGGACCGCACCTAACTTCGGGACTTTACTTGCCGGACGTCTCATTCAAGCCGTCGGTGTTGGGGTCACGATGCCGTTACTTCAAACCATCATGTTATCGATCTTCCTTGCTAGCAAGCGTGGGGCTGCCATGGGGACTGCCGGAATCGTTGTCGGCTTAGCCCCAGCGATTGGCCCAACGTTGTCTGGGTGGGTCATTGATAACTTATCATGGCGTGATTTATTCGGTTTGATCGTCCCAATCGTGGCAATCGTCTTGATTGCCGGCCTGTTCTTCATGGCGAACGTGCTTGAAACGTCCAAACCAAAATTAGACTTTGCCTCACTTGTTTTATCGACGATTGGGTTTGGGAGCCTGCTCTATGGTTTTTCATCCGTTGGTGACAATGGTTGGACTTCCACAGTCGTCCTCTCAACCTTGATCATCGGGGTTATCTTTATTATTGGATTCATCTGGCGTCAATTGACGATGGAAAATCCATTCTTACAATTACGCGTCTTCAAACACGCTGAATTTACGATTGCCGCTGTTTTAAGTTCCGTTGCCAACATGGCGATGGTCGGAGCCGAAATGGTTATTCCGCTCTACTTGCAAATCATTCACGGCTTCTCAGCATTTGAATCCGGACTGTCACTCTTGGCTGGTGCCCTAATGATGGGGATTATGAGCCCAATTACTGGCCGGGCCTTTGACCGTTTTGGTGCCAAACGTTTGGCCATCTTAGGGATGTTCCTATTAACCATCGGGACGTTGCCATTCGCCTTCATTACACGGAATACGGCCACCGTTTATATCGTGGTCTTGTACGCCGTGCGGATGTTCGGGATTGCCATGGTCATGATGCCATCAACGACTGCCGGGATGAACGCCCTACCTGTCGAATTGATGGGTCACGGGACTGCCGTTAACAACACGACCCGTCAAATTGCTAGTTCAATTGGGACCGCCATTTTGACTTCTGTGTTGTCTAACGTGACGGATGCCACCAAACCAGCGCACAGCTTGATCAAGAGTAACCCACTCGGCTACCAAGATAGCTATTACAACGCTACGTTGAATGGTTACCACGCCGCATTCTGGGTTGCCGTGGGCTTCTCAGTCGTTGGTTTGATTGTTGCCTTCTTCATGAAGAACAAGCAACACTCCGTTAAACCAGTCATGAACAACACTAAGGAGGTGAACGACTAATGATTCTCGTCTTACTCATTGCCAGCGCAGTTGCGCTCTTCCTATCATTTATCTACGTTCACCGAACCAGTTTGCGAATTAGTTTATCGGTCGTTTTCGGAATTTTGCTCGTAGGCTCGATCTTCTTCATTTCATTGAATGACGGTCAGCACTACGGGATGGTCAAAACGACCACGACGACCACTAAGTCCTTGAAATCAGCTGGTAGTAGTAAGCAATTAGACTTACTGCTCTACCAAAGCGTCGGGACTGCCGATAAGCACCGGGTCTACATTTACAAGAACACCACGAACCAGAAAAAAGTAAGTCATACGACTGCGAGCGTCAAAACTGCTAACCAGGTCAAAACGACGACCGCAACACCAAAACTGGTCACTAAGACCACGCGGTGGACGTATCAAAGTAACGCGATGAAGTTCTGGTTCGGCTTAGCCAACAATGATAAACAGTTGATCAAGCGCACCAATTACTTCTACATCAACAAGAGCTGGGTCGTCTTAAGTACCACTCAAGCCAAACAATTCAGCAAGTTGATGAAGCAACAACAAGCGACCCTAAAAGCACGTGCGAAAGTCTACGTCGCTAACCAAGTCAAAGCCGCAATGGCTAAGAACCCGTCAATGACTAAGGCCCAATTGGCCAAAGTTCAAAAGGCCGCTGCTGCCCAATACCAAGCCAATGCAATCCAAAGCATGGTTAAAACGGTCAAGGCTAGCAAATAAGGTTCATTAATAGTTGCATATCGACACAAAAGCCCCGGCAGGTCCGGGGCTTTTGTTGTCTCTCGAATGATTTTAGAGTGTAAGGTTCAGACGGGTTGGGACTGAGGATTAGCCTAGCTAGAGCGTTAAGCGACGAACTTCCGCTTGGCGTTCTGGCGTAGCTAACCGGAAGTCCCAGTCTGGCCCGAACACGTTTCGACAATATCACTGGCAAAAAAACAGTTCAAATAGAAGCTTCGTCAACCAACAATTTGTTCGATAATCAGACCATAATTCAGCGGGAGTAGTCGCTAAAGAATTAGCGCGTCGGTTAGCCATGACACGCATTGTGCTAGGTTTAGCATTAAAGATGATTCAAGCGTGCTATTTTTAGGTTCAAGTGCTACCAGCTGAGAACCGCTGGAAACAAAACGAGCGCCAACGTTGGTCACTTCAGGCCAGCGTAGGTGCTCGTTTTTAGATTGACTATGATTGTTTGGTCTCAAACTCACTACTATAATTAAACGATTTACGCAAACGATTGGTCCGTTATTGCTGGTTCAGCTGGTACTGGATTAATGAGGCCCTGGACTTCGTCGTCATCACCATCGTCATCGTCTTCATAATCAGTGTCATCATCAGACTCAGTGTCGGAATCGTCATCGTCATCGTCTGACGCAGCGCCCTCATTAGCGTAATCATCGTCAGTTTCAGATTCTTCATCACTATCATCCTCGTACTCGGAATCATTAGTGTCGTCTCCGTAATCATCATTTGAATCTTCATCGCTGTCTGACGCATCATCATCGGTATCACTGTAAGTATCCGAGTCACTGTCGTAATCCTCATTTGAATCAGTATCGTCATCGTCAGTGTCCGCAGTATCTTCATCAGAATCATCCGTGTCATCATCGGAATCGTTCATTTGCGTCTCACTATCTGAATCGGTATCACTGTCGTCATACTCGTCATCCAACCAGTCGACTGCATCATCGACATCACTATCGTCTGCAAAGAGCGCCAAAATGAACCAGTCTGGCACGTCGGCTAACGAATCCATGTCCCACTTATTTTTGGCAGCGGCAATCTTCTGGCGCAATGCCGCCGCTCGCTTCGCTTCAGCCGCACTAACTTTCAAGTTTGTCTTGGCCTTCTTGGCGGCAGCTAATAACTGCTTGACCTTAGGCTTCAATGCTTTCAAATAGGGCTTTTTATGCCAGTTGATGGCTGCACACCGTTTGAGCACATCCGCTGAATACTTGCCGTTTTTGACCTTTAACTGAGCCTGAATATCATCCGATAATTGTTGATATTCTTGATAATCGCTGGTGACGGTCGTTTTTAACCGTTTCAACTTAGTCTTCAAACTAGCGGCCCCGTTGGCGATGTTGACCCCCTTATCAACCGTCGTTAACGCTGCTTTGAGCTCCCCCGACTTCAACTTAGCTTTGGTCGTCAAATAGGCCTGGGTTTGATCGCGGTAGGCCTGCGCCTGAGCGTCTTTGGGCTTCTGCGTTAAAGCGTTATCAAAATACGTCAGCGCTTTTTGGTACTTATTCTCAGCGACCGCGTTTAGCCCATTCTCAATGGACCGTGAATAATCCTTATTACGGCAGCCAGCCAACCCGACCACCATCAAACATAACAGCATTAATAATGCGACTTTGTGCTTCCCCGTTTTCATCCCTGCTTCACTATCCTTTTGATTGATGATTATGCTCAAATAAGTATACCGTTAGTCACTGGATCCTGCTAGCTATTATTAATTTATTTGTATTCGATTTGAACCGCATTTTATCAACCAGTAACATTGCTGCGGATGAGACCTGCAGCTAAAACAACGGCGGACCCGTCAATTGCTGATGCGTCCGCCGTTTCTAGCTATTTCAATTTCCATAAAAAAACAATCACACCGATTCAAGCAAGCCTCGACGTGATTGTCATGAGTTCATTATTGTGCTGCACACTGTTCACAAAGTGGCATTAAATCTTTCAAATCCTCAACGGATGAGCCATTTTCTAAGAAGCAATTGACCATATCTAGCCAATATTCATCATCGGCACTAAAATGCGCGTTGACATCTTTGCAAGGTAATAACCCGGCCTTGGTGTAGGCGATGATTTTATCAGCAGCGACCCCACTATGGGCTGCTAATTGTTCCAGAGTCATTTCTCCCACCATTTGTCCTTTCAAAAAATCAATGTGATTATGTTACGCCCGCCACTATATAAATGCAAGCAAAAGTTTTATGGGCAATTAATTAAATTTTAGTGATAATTTTCTTCATTATTTTCACCAACTATAGTACACTGAAATTTAACCGTCCCTGCTCCTGATGACATGGCCTGGTGAGGACTCGTGACCACCAGCAACTGGGTAATTACCAGACCCCACTGGCTATTCGCTAAACATGCTACATCATAGTGCCCAACTTATCAGGCTGTTTAACAACCGACGCGCACGCTAATCTAATTAACGTTACTCGGACAGTCTAATTGAATGATCGACTAGCCGCTTTCCCGAAAATCAGCGTCGAATGCCACTAGCCACATGGTGATACATAGGATTGCAGCCGACCGCGCGCAAATCAATAGCAAATTAATCATTAAAATTGGAGGTCAACGTGTATGGATTCTAGTTTATCTTTTCGTTCCGGCGTCAAGGACGTCATCCCCACCGTCTTTGGTTATATCGGCGTCGGCCTTGCGATGGGAATCGTCGCCAATACCAGCCACCTATCCGTGTGGGCGGTTTTGTTGATGTCGCTGATTGTCTACGCCGGTTCAGCGCAATTTATTATTGTCAGCATGCTCCTTGCTGGCAGCCCTATCTCAGCCATTGTCCTGTCGACTTTTTTAATCAACTCGCGAATGATTCTGATGAGTATGTCGGTCGCCCAGTATTTCAAAAAAGATTCCTTATTGCAAAACGTCGGCCTTGGATCACTCCTGACTGACGAGACGTTTGCACTCAGTATGAACAAACTCAACCAGACGGATCAACAGCTTAAGCCGCACTGGTTGCACGCCGCCAATCTAGTCGCTTATTTGGTCTGGGCTGCCGCCACCGTGGTCGGTTGTTTGCTGGGCAACCTGATCAGCGACCCCGACCAATTTGGGCTGGACTTCGCCGTTGTCGGCATGTTCATTGGCTTACTTTACTTACAAATTATTACCGACCGCAGCAAATCACTGCCGACGCAACTGTGGGTCGTGTTATTCGTGGCACTTGCGATGTATTTTTTGATGCGCTGGATGCCTGGTAATTTGGCCCTGATTTTTGCGACCCTCCTCGGTTGCGGCTTTGGAATGGTGGTGAGTCAAGATGAGTAGCTACATTTTAATCACGATTTTACTTTGTGGCCTCGTCACCTGGCTCTCACGGATCGTCCCGTTTGCCATCATTAAAAATCTGACGGTGCCCCACTGGTTGATCAACTTTCTATCCTTTGTTCCGGTCGCCATTATGACCGCCATTTTTGTGGAAAGCCTACTCGTTTATCACGCTGGACACTGGCCAGGCTTCAACTTACCTAATATTTACGCATCGATTCCGGCCGTGCTCGCGGGCGTGCTGACAAAAAGCTTGCTGGCAGTCGTCATTACTGGAATCGTCGCTATGGCCGCCCTACGCTTCGTCGGTTGGGGTTAATCAACATAATTAATGCCATCACATCGATTGGGGTGTGGTGGCATTTTTAGGTCAAACGGCTCTCAATCTGGATAAACACTAAGATTTTAGTGAATGAAAGCGTTCACTGCATCGTCATCGCTTTAACTTATGAATTAAAGCAAGTATAATGGTGAAAGTGTACTTTGCGATTGTCAAGTTTTGCCGACCTTAGCATTGGTAAGAATCCGTTACAATTGGCCAGATTGCTTTACTTTCGCCATTAAAACGGGTAAATTAACAACGAATCATCTGTACACAAGTTGAAGAGAACTGTCTAAATTTTAAAGAATGAGAGATGAACAGACATGTGCGGTTTTGCTGGTTGCTTAACAGATCGGACCAAAGCGGATAACGCTGCATACGATCAAACCATCCACGAAATGACTAAAATGATTGTCCATCGGGGACCCGATGATGACGGTTATTTTGCTGACGACAACATTACCATGGGGTTTCGGCGCCTGAGTATCATTGACTTAGCCGGTGGTCACCAACCTTTATCTTATGATAATGAACGTTACTGGATGACATTTAACGGTGAAATTTATAACTACGTTGAATTACGTGAACAACTCAAACAAGAAGGCTACGAATTCAAGACGAGTTCTGACTCCGAAGTTATTCTTGCGATGTACGCCAAATATCATGCCGACGCTACCAAGTACTTACGGGGAATGTTTGCATTCGTTATCTGGGATAAGCAAGAAAAAACGTTATTTGCTGCCCGCGACCAGTTCGGTATCAAACCGTTCTACTACGCCATCAGTGGCGATGACTTCTACTATGCTTCTGAAAGTAAAGCCATCTACAAAATCTTGAAGGACAATACGTTTGACGAGAATGCCTTGCAAGATTACATGACGTTCCAGTTCGTTCCAGAACCTGAAACTTTAACCAAAGAAATTAAAATGTTGGCTCCTGGCTGCTCGTTAACGAAGCAACTCGGTTCAGCACCTCGAATCGAACGTTACTATCACCGGGAATTCCACCCAGTCCAACGTTCTGAAGAAGACTATGCTCAAAAAATCAAGGACGCCTTGATCGACTCAGTCAAGATTCACATGCGCTCCGATGTGCCCGTCGGCTCCTTCCTCTCTGGTGGGATCGACTCGTCAATCATCGTGGCGATTGCGAAGAACTTTAATCCGCACCTCGAAACGATTTCTGTCGGTTTCGAACGTGAAGGTTATAGCGAATTAGACGTCGCTCAAGAAACGGCTGAAAAATTAGATGTGAAGAACTACAGCATGACGATCACACCAGAAGCCTTTATGAAGGCCTTCCCTCACTTTGTTTGGAGCATGGATGATCCGTTGGCTGACCCGGCCGCTGTGCCGCAGTACTTCTTAGCCAAAGAAGCGGTCAAACACGTCAAAGTTTGCTTGACCGGTGAAGGCGCGGACGAACTCTTCGGTGGTTACACGATCTATCACGAACCTGAATCATTGAAGCCATTCCGTTATACGAAACCGATCAACGGGGCCCTCAAGCAGATCGCATTGATGATGCCTGAAGGGATGCGCGGTCGTTCGTTCTTAATGCGTGGGACCACACCACTTGAAAACCGTTACGTTGGTAATGCCTTTATCTTTGGCGAACAAGAAAAACAAAAGTTCTTCAAGAATTACAATCAGAACCATCCGTTCCAGTCCATCACCCAACCATTCTATGATGAATCGGTCGACTATGATCCAATCAGTCGGATGCAATTCATCGATATGCACACTTGGTTGAACGGTGACTTGTTACACAATGCGGACCGGACCACGATGGCGCACAGTTTGGAACTCCGGACCCCATTTGTTGACCGTGAAGTCTACAACCTGGCTGCGGAAATTCCTGCTGATTTGCGTATCAGTCACGGTACGACCAAGTATATCTTGCGTAAAGCCGTTGAAGACATCGTGCCAGCCCACGTTTTGCACCGTAAGAAGCTTGGGTTCCCAGTGCCAATTCGTTTCTGGCTCAAAGATGAAATGTATGATTGGGCCAAGCAAATCATCACCGACTCACAAACCGACCAATACTTCAACAAGGATTACTTCTTGAAGCTTTTGGATGACCATCGTGCCGGTGTTCGCGATAACTCACGGAAACTCTGGACCGTTTTGACCTTCATGATGTGGCACAAGTTATACGTGGAATCCGACCACTTGATGGATAGTCCTGAAGCCAATGCAGTGGCCGAAAAAGTCGAGGAGTTTTAGTCCAATGGAAATTATTGTTCAAAAATTTGGTGGCACTTCCGTCAAGGATGAGGCCGCTCGTCTGCAAGCCCTCAAGCACGTTCAATACGCGGTCGACCAAGGCGATAAAGTCATCGTCGTCGTCTCCGCGATTGGCCGTAAAGGCGCGCCATACGCAACCGATTCACTTTTAGGATTAGTTGGGGCTGAACATTCCCGCCTGACGAATCGGGAGTTGGATATGTTAGTCTCCGTTGGTGAAACGATCTCAACGGCCGTTTTCACGGAACTCGCCCGCAAACAAGGCTTGAACGTGACGGCGATGACGGGTCAAGATGCCGGCATTGTCACCAATGATGATTTTCAAAATGCCAAAATCTTGCGCGTTGATCCAAAACCAATCACCGATGCGTTTATTGACGCTGACGTGGTGGTCGTCACTGGTTTTCAAGGTGCGACTGAATCTGGTCACATTACGACAATTGGTCGCGGGGGTTCTGATACGTCCGCAGCCATCTTAGGGGCAGCCCTCAAGGCCAAACGCGTCGACATTTTTACCGACGTCAATGGGATGATGACCGCTGATCCACGGCTCGTGACACATGCGCGGTTCATCAAGGCGATCAGCTACGAAGAACTCGCCAACATGGCTCACGAAGGCGCCAAGGTCATTCATCCGCGGGCCGTTGAAATTGCCGAACAGGCTCACGTGCCAATGCGGATTCGCTCGACGTACCAGGAACCTGATGAATTAGGTACCCTGGTCACTGACCGGACGACGACGCAAATCGAGCACTATCGGACCGTCACTGGCATTGCGCATCAGACCAATCTGACTCAATTCACAGTGCCAACTGATACGTTGAGTTCTAGCGAAATCTTTCAACTGATGGCCCAACATGGCCTCAGTGTTGACTTCATCAACATCACGACCCACCAAGTCGTCTTTAACCTGGTGAACGGTGATGCGGATGTCGCGAAAAAGCTCTTAACTGATGCTCACGTGCACTGCCAGGCGATCGCCGATTGTGCGAAAGTCTCAGTTGTCGGTGCCGGAATCACTGGGACTCCCGGTGTAACGGCGCGCATCGTCACGGCACTGGCCGCTCAGCATATTGATATTTTGCAGTCAACGGATAGTTACACCACGATTTGGGTGCTGGTCAAGCAAGCTGATTTAAAAGCTGCGATGAACGCACTCCATGATGAATTCTTAGGGATTGAATAACTAAGTTTCGAATAGACGGGCGTCGCCACAAGGATTAACGGTTAATTCTTGTGGCGACGTTTTTGTTTACTGTCAATCCAAGCTGACCTTCTGAAGTCGGCAATCTATTTTGCGAGTTTCTGTTGTGCGTTCAGTGGGGCTGTTCAGCGTTTAAGTTCATTTTCATTTACACCCGTTTGGACTTCATTCTCTGAAACCCGCTGTATAAATCGACATTTCGCGAAACTGCTGTTTGAACCCTCATTTCTGGAAACCAGCCGTCAAACCCGATTAATGTTGCGTTCAGTTATCACCAGTTACGAGTCATTCGGATGGATTTCTGTCCTCATTTAGGGTGACAATTGCCGCATTTGCATGTATTCTAGAAACAGTAACTTTATTGAAAAGGACGCTAATACTATGCAAGCAAGTCAATTAATTAATAGTTTAAAATTTAAGCAGGTTCGCCCCGCCCTAACCACGGATTTTGACGTGACCATGCCGACACAGGATACGCGCGAAGTTCAGCCAGGTGCAATGTTCATCGCCGTTGTCGGCTACCACGTTGACGGCCATGACTTGGTCGGCCAAGCCATCGAAAAGGGGGCCAAAATCATTGTCGCCTCTAAGCCACTCGATGTCGACGTGCCCGTGATCTACGTCGAAAACACTGAACGGGCGATGGCGATTTTAGCTGACGTCTTCTACGGCGCACCTAGTCAAAAGATGCGGATGATTGGTGTGACCGGGACTAACGGGAAGACCACCGTCACCCATTTGATCGAACAGATTTACCGCGACCAACAACAAGCTACCGGCCTGATTGGAACGATGTATCGGAAGATCAAAGATGAAAAGCTCCCGACTGCCAACACGACTCCCGATTCGATTACGACGCAACGAACCCTGGCCGCCATGCGCGATGCCGGCGTTGAAACGGTCGCCATGGAAGTTTCCTCAATCGCGCTGGTCCTCGGTCGGGTCTGGGGCATCGATTACGACATCGCCGTCTTCACTAATTTGACCCAGGACCATTTGGATTTCCACAAGACGATGGCGAAATACACGGAAGCCAAAGCCATGTTATTCGCCCAACTTGGCAACAAGTACAACGCGGATGGCACCAATAAGGTCGCCGTCTTAAATACCGATGACCCTGTCGGCCGGGAGTTTGAACAGTATACCGCTGCTCACGTTTTGACGTTCGGCCTCAAACCTGACGCCATGATCAACGCCCAAAACGTCGAAATCAAGAGCCACGGCACTGAATTCGACCTTTCCGTGTTCGGTCATGTGACCCACGTCACCATGCAGTTGATTGGCCAGTTCAACGTTTACAACATGCTGGCTGCCTTTGCCGCAGCCTATGCGAGTGGTATTCCGGAAGACCAAATCATCAAGTCACTGGAAAAGGTTACTGGTGTGAAAGGCCGTTTCCAATCCGTTCCTTCACACACTGGCGTTAGCGTGATCGTGGATTACTCACACACGCCGGATGGTTTATTAAACGCTCTCGAAACGATTCAAGACTTTGCGACTAAGGATATCTACTGTGTTGTCGGTTGTGGTGGTGACCGTGATAAGACCAAACGACCGAAGATGGCGAAAATTGCCGTGGAACACAGCACGAAGCCAATCTTCACTTCAGATAATCCACGAACGGAAGACCCAACCATGATTCTCAACGACATGGTCGCGGGCGTTCCAGATGCAAACGTGCCCGTCTACGAAGACCGCCACGAAGCGATTGCCAAGGCGATTGACGCTGCACAACCTGGCGACGTCGTTTTAATCGCTGGTAAGGGCCACGAAGATTACCAAATCATCGGTCGGACCAAGCACCACTTTGATGACAGTGAAGAAGCGGCTAAAGCCCTCGCATTGAAGCCCACGATTGACTAAAACTATGATTATTTAAAAGAGACACCATCAGAATTGTTAGTTCTGATAGTGTCTCTTTTTGCGTGTCGTTCATCATCAACTGCGCGTGCTCATCCGACTTTAGGGACTGGCTGACAGCGCGGCCGGCTCCTAGTTAAGATGTGGATTGGCGTTCCCATCGCCTTCCAGCATTGTCATCAATGCCTGAAAACCAGCCCACCACTGCTGACTGACGCTAACTCATCTGCTTTAAGCGAACCTCTACTGGCTGCTTTTGTCCCAAACCCAAGCTCCCTCCCCCTAAAAAACGGTCCAGCATCCGCATTGCACTCGCTTCGGTTATTGACTGGTCAAACTATCACCTTTCTTTGACAATTAACCTAATTGGGAAATATAATTGTGATGATAAAAGGGGTTAATTATCATTACAAATGTGTGTTATCATTTCAACGCACAAGCTTCTTTGTCGGTTTAGGTTTAATTTGTTTGTTGGGGTTTAAAACAGTTTGGGGGGATTATTATGTTGATTTTTCAAACTTGGAAACGGCGAATTGCATACGGTTCCACAGATATGGCCGGAAATATTATCTGGCAAATGGTCAGCACTTACTTACTATTCTACTATACGACGGTTGCGGGCATTTCCGCGGCGTTTGCGGGGACGTTGTTCTTCGTGGTTCGTTTCATTGACGCCTTCGATGCCTTGATTTATGGCTACTTGATCGACCATACGCATACTAAATATGGGCAGTCACGGCCATACTTTGTTTGGTTCGGGATTCCATTAGGCTTACTGGCGATGTCGTTATTCATGATTCCATCGTTTGGTGGCAGTACCACGATGCGACTCGTTTACATTTCAATCACTTACACGTTCTTTAGCTTGATTTACTCAGGCGCCAACACGCCAATTACGTCGATTCTGCCTAGTTTGACGGATGACAGTGTTGAACGGACGAAACTTGCGAGTGCCCGGATGGTCATGACGACGATTGGGACCAGTGCGGTTGCGGCAATTACCTTACCAATGGTTAAAATGCTTGGTAATGGCAACCAGTCTAAAGGCTTCACCTTATGGGCCGTTATTTTAGGATTAGTGATCATGGGACTCTTCGTCTTCGCTTTCTTCAACCTTAAAGAAACTAACGGTGCCGAGAATCCGAATAACACGGGTGAAAAGCCGGAATCACTGTCCATCTGGCAAAGTCTGAAAGGTGCCGCGCGCAACAAACCATGGCTCCTACTGGCATGTTCATTTATTTTACTGCAAACTTTCTGGATGCTCCGGGGGAACTCCGCCATCTTCTTTATCAAGTATGTCTATGGCAAACCAGAACTGGCCCCCATCTTCCTCGGAATTGGGTTCGTCTCCGTTATCGGGAACCTCTCCGTGCCATTTCTTTCATAACACTTTAAGAACCGCAACGTCTTGCAGTTCTCACTGATTTTGGGCGTAGTCGGCCAGCTCTTCTTACCGGTTGCCGAAAAAATGCAAAGTGTCAGCTTGCTGATTGCCGGCTCCGTTATCTTCTTGATCGCGATGGGGATCACCTTTACGATCGTCTTCGCGATGCTGTCCGATACGGTTGACTATTCGACGAAGGTGCTAGGCTTAAATGAAACCGGATTCTTGTCTGCCGTACCAATGATTGGGGCCAAACTCGGGATGGGTATCGGTGGTTTCCTTGCCGGTCAATTCTTAGCATGGGGCCAATTCAACGCCAAAGCAGCCGTTCAATCTGGTCGCACGATCACATTTATCAACCTGGCCTTCATTTGGATGCCAATCATCTTACTAGCCGCCATGATCTTCATGATGCAATTTTACCGGCTGGATGAAAAGCAGCTACAAGCTAATGATGAATCCGCGACGGTGACGACTGAAAAGGAGGAAGTTGAATATGATGCCAACAATTAATTCAGTCAAAACCACGGTCAATGGCGTGACTAAAATCGTCAAACCATTCAATAATGAAGTTAGTGGCGAACAATTCGATCCACTAGTGCTCAAAACCCTGACCGCGTTTGAAAAACCAGCGATATTGGAAAACAACTTGGACGACTTGCGCACTGGGAGCTTAACACCCGCAATCGCTGATCCAGTTGGACAGGCGGTCACCGTTACGAATCGGAACATCACCGCATTGAATCGGACGGTTAGCGTGGAATGGCTGACCCCACAAAATGTGTTGAGCCATCACGTGCTCGCCTATTTCCACGGTGGTGCCTTCTACGGCGGCGTCCCAGGCAATAATACCGTGTTGCTCAAAATGGTCGCGGCGCAAAGTCACTGCGAGGTGTTAAACGTCGATTACAGTCTGGCACCCGAAGCGCCCGCACCTGCCGGAATTTTGGATGGCCTCGCCGTCTTCCAGTACTTGGAACAGCGCGATGCGGAAACGATGATCACCGTGGCTGGTGATTCGGCTGGCGCTAATGTCATCATGGCGGCGACCAATCTGAATCAGCAACTGGGCAGCAACCGAATCAATCAGCAACTGCTGTTGTATCCGGTCACTGCGCCCAATGCTGACCACGCTGGACCATTATGGGACCTTGCCGCGTTTCCGATTATCGACTCACAGCGGACGATTTTAGCCAACTATCACGACCTCTTCCGGCAACTTGATAGCATCATGACGGCTTATTACGTCCCAGACAACTTTGACTCGCATTCACCATTGATTTCACCACTACGTCAAGACAACTTTACGCTCACGCCACCAACCACGATTATGGTCGGCGAATTCGACCCCTTCCGGCCGCAAGCATGGGCGTACGCGCAACGGTTGGCGGCGGCAGACATCGCAACGACCTTCATTCAATATCAAGGTTTGAACCATGCCTTTGCGCCACTCGTTGACCAATACTGGCAGAGCTGCGATGTGGCGGATGTGATGGCTAAAGCGCTCGTTTAAATTTTTCAGAAACTTTGAGTGGATTTCAATCCACATGACCAATAAAAACTAGTGACTGGCAGGTACGATGCCGGCGCTAGTTTTTTTGTCACGCAATAATTTGAAACACTTATGATGTGGCCCAACTTGGCAGACGCCGAACCCGCAATACTGTGCTATACTGCTCGCAGAGGGAGGCGTCACACATGAACAACCATGAAAAAGCACAACGGCTGATGGCGCAAATTGACACGGCCTACAATGATCCTGAAGTAAAACAAGATGAACAGGTGCGCGCGGAACTGCTACGCTATGCCATCGAGCTGGATAAGAACGGCAACTATTTATTAATCGCCACCAAGGTCAACGGTATGGCTGCCCGTGTGATTCGTGAGCACATGCAACAGCCACTCGCTGCGATCAATACGCTCTACCAACAGACGGCTCGGACTTCCGAATATTATTGGGGTGTCGCCGCTGCTAGTATCTTGAGTGGGTTGTGGTAAGTTGCGTCATCCGTTACGGTATTAATTTATTGGTGAATAAAACGGACGTTGCACTTTGATTCGTGCAACGTCCGTTTTGTGTCGCCAGCTGAATGATGGGGCTGGGGTCTATTCAGTTGTTCGGTGGCTGATTGCATGCTCCGAACAATTGAGAAAAAGTCGCTTCATCCGATAATACTAAAATATTCAAGTACTTTAATACCTGATACTAGCTCCTTTATACTTGCCACCCTATTCTAAATACGTCGTCTCATTCCAACGGGTCAATTCAAACTGGCGGTTATCAGGGGTCGATAATACCGTCAGACTGTCATTATCGACGATACCATGGCCGACCGTTTTCATCTCCTGACCATTAATGATAAACGGTGCTCGTAATTTGGCCAACGGCACGCCCATCAGCGCCTTGACTGTCATCGTGGTGACCAGTCCGTGTGAAACGACCAATAGTGGCTTGGCGTTAGACACACCGACCTGATCGACTAGTCGGTGGATCGTGCCTGTGATTCGGGCTACAAATGTCGCATAGTCCTCACCACCACCTGCTAATTCGGGCTGATACTCGGCGGGACTCGTGAAAATCATTGGTGCGTAAGATTGTGGCTGAACCTCGTCTTCTTTCAAGCCATCCCAATCACCAAAATCGAATTCACGAAGACCGTCGTCGACCTGGATCTCAGGTTGCCAATGATTGGCCGCGACGATGTATTTGGCCGTATCCAACGCCCGTTGTTGCGGACTGCTATACACCGCTGAAAATTCAACGTTTTGTAGATAAGTCCCCGCTGCTTTAGCGCCGGCAATACCACTTTCGACCAGTGGCGAGTCCGCCCGGCCGCCTTGAAACCGGTGTTCCAAGTTATACTGCGTTCGGCCGTGACGAATAAAATAAATCTGCATGACACGTTCACCTTCCTAATTTGCTCATAATCTAAGTTTAACCGTCTGACCTCAAATATTCAAAGAATGCTGGGCCTAATCAGTTCAAAAAAATACCGTGGTCGATAACTAACAACCACGGTTTTAGTCATTTTTATAGTGATTTTACCAGGTGCTGATACGGATGAGTCCCAATCATGAGCTGCCCATCCGCCGTAAACCCGTAGCGGTGGTATAACTTTGCCGCCCGCGGATTACCGTCATCAACATTCAGACTCAGCTTGTGCGCCCCCAGCTCACCAACTAATTGTGGGAGTGCGTCCAACAATGCACTGCCGACGCCGTGTCCCTGAGCTTTAGGGTCAACCGCTAACATGCTCAGGTACCATTCGCCCGGTCGCGTCTCCCCGCCTAGTTCCAAGGGCGCCTCAAAACCAGCGTGCTGACCAGATGTCTGCCGCAACAAGTCATTAACGGCCACTTCATTTTGTGCGAGGTGCCCAAAAGCCACGCCCACGACTTGGTCATCGATCACAGCCACAAATGTCTGTGCTAACCCGTTCAAGTTGACGGGCTGCTGGTACAACGTCGTCAACATTGCATTCAAATCAGCATCACTGACCCGTTTCAGCACCGGCATCTCCATATCTCGATAAATCATCGCAATCAACGGTGCAATCTGCGCCGCGTCTTGCGGTGTTGCAATTCGAATTTCCATAAGAACAACGCTCCCACTTGTTTTCTTAACCCTAGCAAATCTACTGGCAAGCGTCAATCGTTATGTTTAGCCTGCTGCCGATGCTGAACCGTCATCACCCACGTCGTAACGGGCACGACCAGGATGACGCCAATCAGTGAAAATAAAACCATCAGGACTTCGGCGACAAATATTTTATTATTGATGACACTGCCAAATGAGTAGTGTAACCCCGAGAACCAAATAAACAGGGCTAAAAAGCCACCAAAGAAGCCAAAGAAAAGCGTATTAAACGTCGTCCCGATAATCTGCTTACCAATGCTGATACCATCAATGTAAAGTCGTTTAGTTGGTAGCTGCGGATGTTGTGCCAAGATTTCACTCAATCCCGCCGCAATCGCAATCGCCGCCTCAGCAATCGCACCCAACGTACTCAAAATTGCTTCGGTGACCGCGACGCCAATAAACGAGACCCCGATTGCCAACGACATGCCTTCCAGGTCCTCACTGTCCTCTAGGCTAAATCCTTGGGCCATGATCCAATTTTCGACCGGAAAAATAATCAGGACTAAAATCACCATGACAATCAACGCCGCCATATAGGCCGGTTTGGCAGCGACCTCATTCGCCTCACCGAAGAAAATCGTGAAGGCTAAAATAATCGTGCCAATCACGAGTGAGACGCCCATCGCTGGAAAGCCCCACGAGATCAATACGACGGCCAAAAATAGCAAGCCAAAGTTAAATAGCAAACTTAGAAAGGCGGTCGCACCCGTCTTGCCGCCAATCAACGTCATCAGTCCGAATAGAATCAACCCAAGTACGGTAATCGTGTTCATGCGACCACCTCCTTAGGCATCAAGCGGCTGGCTAACCAACTGGCGACCGGAATCGCGAGGACGATCCCAATCCCAGAAATCAAGCTCTGAACCATCCCGAGTGACATGTTCATCGTGAAGGTGTAACCCCAGCTATTGCCGTTGCGCAAGTACAATAAGGTCATCGCAAACGTATCGGCCATAAAAATCAGAAAGAGCACGTTAATCAGTGGTCCCATAATTGAGCGGCCAATCTGAATGCCCGACTTAAAGACTTGTCGTGGGGCAATATCTGGTCGTTCCGTCTTCAGCTGAAAGAGTGACGCCACAATATCCGTGGATTCGTCCATAACGGCTCCCAGCGAGCCCAGAACCGTTTCAACCAAAAAGAGTGGCCGCGGAACCTGCGTCACATATTGCATCGATTCGTAGGTCACCCCGCGTTCATGGGTCACCGCAAAGACAATCAGACTGATAATCACAGCTAACCCGGTCCCGGCCATGGTCGCCCCCAACGTCACGACCATCTGGCGGCTGAACCCCAAGACCAGCCACAGTGTCAGAACGGCAAACAGCACCGCTAACACCCCGAATAGCAAGTAAATGTGACCCCCGTTAGTTGCGAGGTCGATTTGAATCGCCGCATAAAATAAAACGGCGTTTAGTGCCACGCTTAAAAACGCCATCAGCCCACTGAAACGCATGATCAATAACAGTAACGCAAGCGCTAACCACGCCACGAATGCGAGCGCGGTATCACGTTTGAGCCCCTGAATCGTGACTGCATTGTGCTGACTACTAGGAATACGTAAGAAGACTTGGTCGCCGACACGGTAGGGTTGATCCATCGCGCCAGACCGCGTGTAAGTATTCTTGATGCGATAAGTCCGACCCCGGTGCGCTTTGTTGAGGACACGGACCGTTACCATTTGGACCAGCGTCTTATCCTTATTCTCAAACTCATCCGTCGTCGTACTGCGGTCGGTGGTCTGAACATGGGTGACCTGCGCGACCGTCTGATGATAAAGTCCGGCGTTGACGCGGGTCAGCCCCACTCCAATCAATCCGAGGACAATCACCACGAGCGTCAACCACCAACCCCATCGCTGTTTGATTCGCTGTTTCACATTTTCACCTTTTTTCACTTCAATGGTTCTCAGTGTAGCACGCCCCCAATTGACGCACCGCTTTGAATCACAATCTTTACCAGAACCTAAGCTTCTACCTGGCAAAGTCAATGGGCAACTGGGGCTACCCGGTTCTGGCTTTGGCAAGCGCCATCACCGCTAACATCGGCTTTCAGTCTGCTTGCGCCTCGACTTGGACTCGGAGCGCTTTGAGCAACGCCACTTCGTCTTCATCGTGCAGACGTTGCGCTAGTTTGAGGCCCTTTTCAATCAGTGTCAACGCCGCTGCTGGCTGTTGATGGACACGCCATTCGTATACGGCAGTTAATTTGTAGTGCGCTAACGGCTGATGACGACGCAAAATCTGTTGGACGCCATCGTCCTGATACCAGGCAATAATTTGTGGTTCACGATGATTCGTGAGTAAATTCCAATATAACGTCGCATCTAAGTACCGCGCTAAATCAGCCGGTGGCAACGTATTAAAACTCGGTTCCAGCCGCGCCAAGCCTGCTAATAATTCAGGGGTATCGAGACCATGTTGAACGCCCCACGCCAAAATCAGCCAGGCTTGGCGAACGACCAAATAGTTACGATTGCCACCGTCTCTGGGCATCACGATCATGCTGGCGTCCAAATCACGCACACTTCCCGTCTGCACTTTGATGGCCGCTGCGACCGCGGTCACATAGGCCGCCGTCATCGCAGCAGTTGACGCACGCGCCTGCCGAAACTCCTGACCTGCCGTCGGATAGCCGTGCAAGTTCATTGGCAGTAGTTGAGCGGCCTTCAGCGTATTGACCCAAATCCAGATGATAAAGGCAAACAACCATAAGTCGAAGCTAAACTTGAACTGGTTCAGTGTAATCAAACTCAACATGACCGTTAGTAAGTTCAATAAGCCACCGCTAAAACAGTAAATCGCGTGATTGAAGCGTTTGGCATCCGCTGGCGGCATCGCCACTAGGTGCGGATGGCGCGTTAAGGGGCGTTCCAGCTTCCAATGGCCTTGAAAATGACTGAGTTGCAATCGAAAGCCTGCGATACGTACGATCCGCGCCCCAATCAGGCGAAACCCAATCCACTGGCCGAGCCAATAAATCAAGGTTGCACCCAACTCACTGGCGATCAACGCCAGTCCGAGCCATCCGACCGTTTCAATAAATTGTCCCACTACTTGCATAGGTTACCTCCTCGTAAATATTTCTAAATTTATATGTGGCGTACTCGTTTGATTCAGCAATCATTGGCCGTCCATGATACCTGCTGCAACGTCCTCGCGTCGGCGGCTGACCATTGATTGCTGGCGAGTCTGCTCCTAATTTGACCATAATACCAATTTCAATTATACGCGTTGTTCCGCAATTGAGATACTAGCTTTCCAGGCGCCAAATCAGACGATAAGTGTTCTCATTATAGCAAAACAAGCGACTGCCAGACGATGATAACGCCCGGAGTCGCTTGTTCAGTGAAGCTATGATAATTTTATTTATGTCGATAAATAATGACAGTGAATCGTGAACTGCACCAGTCCAAGTAACAATCTGACTTTTGTCTAACGCCGCCGATGTTTAACGACCGTAAAGAAGTGCAGAATCATCGCTAATAAAACGTAGAAGACGACGACAAAGACGCCGTAGTACGCCCAGAAGTTATTCAACGGAATAAATTGCTGGATTCCGGCCTCAATCCCCATTGTCAGTAATGCCATGACGGCAATCATAAAGAATAATTGAATATAACGTTTCACTGTACTGTCATCCCTTTCCTTCTTATGCGCAGCGCGTGCGCCCACTCGTTCACATTCGGCTTGCTTAGCCGCGCTAATCGTCTGCATGCCCCAAGTATTCGTCACCACAATTTCGCGTAGTTTAATTAAGCCACCCATTGTTAAAAACTTATCGAGCGTCTTAAACGCTGCATCGGTGACACCAGTGAGATAGTTTTCAATGCCACCCGCATAACAGTCCGTAATCGTCACATAGTGCTTGTTCTTAAACCGGTCTGGCACGGCATCACCAACCGAGTTAAACCGCGCGATTCGTCCCCGAAAACAGTCGCAAAAATTCTTCATGACCCCGGACAAGCTGCCCAGATAAGTCGGTGCTGCCAGGACCCAGACGTCTGCGGTTAGCAGTTTAGCTTCCAATTTGTCCAAACTTGGATTTAATTGGTTGTCATAATCTGGACGTAATTGGTAGTCATTGAGGTCGACAAGCTCGGTCTCAGCACTGGCCGACGCCCCCTTTAACACCGCTTTCAATAATTGAGCAGTCACCCCATCTGATCGATGAGCGCCCAATATTCCAATAACTTTCACCACAACCACTCCTTTTTGAATATCAAATATACTTATATTTTAACGCATTTCAACATAAAAATATGGTTATCAAACGAACAATAATCATTAAACCCGCTAATCGTATTTACTTTTAACAAAAAGGTTTGACAATCGATTAATGACTTGCTTTAATTATACATAAGTACGAACGTGCAAATAATACCTAGTCTACCTGACAACTTGTAGGCTTTCAATGTCTTATATTTTCCAAGGCCGGGCAAATCGCCCACGATTAAAGTTGTCACACCAACACTTAACACCTATTTTAGCGTACTGCCGATGGGGGAAATTGGCTCTTAAGTGTAAATTGAATTTGAAAGGACGCAGTCACCATGGCTAATTTTCAACAATCCGAAACGGCACTCACTGAAAGTGCCACATTAATCAATATTTTTGCCGAAAAGATTCGGCGTCAAATTATCATTGCATTGGGGAACAGTGATAACGGACTCAACGTGACGGATATTACTGCCCTGGTCAACATTTCGCGGCCAGCCGTGTCACACCACTTGCGCTTGATGCGTGAAGCCGGCGTGATCGATATGCGGAGCAACGGGGTCGAACATATCTATTTTCTGACCTTAACTGCGCCATTGCAGCAGTTGCAGTCGACCATTGCCACGTTAACAGCGGACAATGCCACACTGGGAAATGCTTAAAGGCGCCATCTACTAAAAAAGACCTGCACACTAGGAATTTACCTTGGTGTGCAGGTCTTTTTTAGTCCGGGTCAGTTACGTCAGCTTGGCTTGACCGAACCCGATTTTTATATTCATTAAGTCGTTACCACACTTACTGCAGTCGCCATCGACCGTGATTAAACACCACTTATTACCGATTCAACGCTTGCAAGTCTGCCGGTAATGGTGCCTCGAATTGCCGGGTCTGTTCGGCAAACGGGTCATAAAATTGCAAACTGGCCGCATGCAGCGCCTGGCGCTTGATCCAGGTCTGATTACCGTCATACAGAGCGTCGCCGAGCAAGGGATGTCCGAGCGCCGACAAGTGTACGCGAATCTGATGCGTCCGCCCCGTCACCAACTGGAGTCGAACCCGGCTAACGGCGTGCGCTAACGTCGACGTCTCAACCTTGTAGGTCGTGATGGCACGCTGTCCGTTAGCCGTGACGCCACGTCTCGGACTGTCATCTAGTCGGCCAATCGGTTGGTCGATCGTCCCACTGGCTGGCGTTAAAGTGCCTTCAATCCAGGCCAAATAAGTTTTGACTAATCGGTCAGCCAACTTCGGGTCAGTTAACATCCCCTGTGCCACGTGATGCTTAGCCACCAAAACTAACCCACTCGTGTCACGGTCTAAGCGCGTGATCAGATGGGGGCGTTGATTGGGTGCCTGGGTCGCAACCAAATAACCCTTGATGCGATTGACCAAGGTATCCTCCCGATTGCTGGGGCCCGGTACACTCGTCAGTCCGGCAGGTTTCTCGACCACCAGCCAATTGGCGTCCTCATATTGGACTTGGAGCGGTTGATGACTGACAGCGACCGTTTCATCCGCGGCCTCATCCGGTAACCGGATACCAGCAACATCGCCGGCATTAATGGTGATGACACCCGTTTTGACCTGGTCGTTGACCAAAAAATCGCCGGCGCCGTGTTTGATGGCTTTAATGGTCCGCATACTGATGCCATGCTGCGTCAAAAAACGCTTCATCGCTAGTGGTTCCCCGTGATGAGTCCAAGTAAATTGCATCGTTATGTCACCCTTCTCTTCAAATTACACGCCAACCGTTAGTCCGTCGCAGGTGTTTCAGCTTCGGTTGCCGCTTCAGCGTGCGCTGCTGCACGAATCGTCGCCATAAAGGTCTCACCATATTTTTCAAGCTTGCTAGCACCGACCCCTTTGACGGTGAGAAAGGCCTGATCATCTTCTGGCATGACTTCACACATCGAATGCAGCGTTTTGTCAGAGAAAATCACGAACGGTGGAACGCCCTGTTCTTCTGCCAATTGTCGCCGCAATGTCCGCAACTGTTCGAACAACGCACTGTTTTCAGGAACCGTCTGTTGAACGGTTTGCGCCGTTTTCCGGTGGACCGTCGTGTTACCTTTTAGCACGTCGACGCCACTCGCCGTTACCGTTAATGTCGGATATTGCCCGCCAACCGCTTGTAAATACCCACTGGCAGTCAAAAAGTCGATCAGTTCAACGACGGCTTTTTGGCGCTGACCGGACATTAAGCCGTACGTTGACAGGCCTTCGAGATGGGACTCGCGGATACGCTGATTATTGGCACCCGTCAAGACTTGCGCCACGACCCCTTTACCGAATCGCGAGTGTAGCCGCACAACACACGACAGGACTTGTTGGGCCGCCGTCGTGATGTCTTTAGCTTCCCGTTTATCCGTACAATTGCTACAACGCCCGCACGGCTCCGAGTCTTCACCAAAATATTTCAAAATAAACTGCTGCAGACACCCCTGCGTATTCGCATAACGCGTCATCAATTGCAGCTTGCGATAGGCCAAATGGCGGTGTTCCGTGTCCATTTCGGATTCGTCAATGAAGTAATGTTGCAGCTGAATGTCGTTAGGCCGAAACAGTAAAAGCGCTTCACTCGGCAGGCCATCCCGTCCAGCACGCCCAGCCTCTTGATAGTAAGCCTCCAGCGTTCCAGGCACCTGCGCGTGAATCACGAACCGGACGTTGCTTTTATCGATGCCCATCCCAAACGCGTTGGTCGCAACCATCACGTCGACACGGTCATATAAGAAATCTTCCTGATTATGCCGCCGTACTTCAGGGTCCAACCCAGCATGATAAGGGGTCGCATTGATGTGGTGTTTTTGAAGCAGGCTAGTGAGTCGCATGACTTCCTTACGGGTGCTGGCGTAGATGATGCCGGCTTCCCCATGGTTCACCTTTAAATAATCCAGGATATAGCGGTCCGTATCCTGATCCTTGACCACGGTCAAATCGAGATTATCACGCGCAAACCCGGTATTGACTTCATGTTGCGGATCAATGGCTAACCGACCGCAGATGTCAGCCGCCACTTGTTCGGTCGCGGTTGCGGTCAGTGCGAGCACTTGCGGATGAGTCGGCAACTGCTCGATCGCCGTACTCAACGCTAAGTAACTCGGCCGAAAATCGTGTCCCCATTGGGAAATACAGTGGGCTTCGTCGATTGCCAATAGTTGAATCGGTAGCCGCCCGAGCGCCTGAATGAAGTATTCTGAGTCCAACCGTTCTGGTGCGACGTAAAGCAAAGTATAGTCACCAGCGCGCAGTTCTTGTAACCGCTCATTGATGGCTTGAAAATCAAGTGAGCTATTGATAAACGTCGCGGCAATGCCGTTGTCATTTAGCGCGTCAACTTGGTCCTTCATCAAGGAAATCAAAGGTGACACGACGACCGTGATGCCTTGAAATAGTAAGGCGGGAATCTGATAACAGAGTGATTTACCCCCACCAGTTGGCATGATGGCCAGCGTGTTTTCACCAGCTAACACTTGTTCAATGACCGCTTTTTGCCCGGGACGAAATTCATCATACCCAAACGTTGTCTTCAATACTTGCTGTGCCGCCGCTAAGTCAATCATCGCAGGTACTCCTCCTTTTTGGAATTAATACTTTCATTCTACCGAGAATGGGACGCCATGACAAGAAGTGGCCCCGTTACCAACTAAATACGTCAAAACCATCCAGATCCACGAAAAGAAATAAAAAAACCTCTCCCACCACTGGAAAAGGTTCGGATAGGCTTAACGTTCCGCATGGCGTTAAGCCTCGTGACAGCCGTCGCTTCTATGTACAACGCTGTGTTTAGTCTCGTTTTGGTCGGCCGCGGTGATCAACCAATCCTTCCATCCCCCGTTGCCGGTATTTCCGTACCCAGGTATACACTTGGGGGTATGAAACGTTGAAATGCTTGGCGGCTTCCTGATAGTCGTTGGCATGGTCCAACGTATACTTGACGATTGCAATTCGCTCTTCTAACGTGACGCGTCGTCCTCGATCCATGGCGCACGGCCTCCTCTCATTCACTAACTTTTATCATACCAAGACTTGCGAATTTTTTGTAGCATTTTTCCAACGAGTTTATCGATTCATTATTTTTTCAAGCAAACTTCACGACTGCTCAGGGGTCGATAGTGATCGTCTTAAAATAATTTTGCAATCGGATCGATTTTACTTGCATTTTAGAACGTATGTTCGTATACTCGATAAGTAAGGTGATGATAATGACGATTCAATCAGAAAACTTAACGGTTAAATATTTGAATAAGAGCAAAATTCTCAAACTAGATCCATTTATGCTGTATTTACAAGTGATACCCGTGGGCGATACAACCGCAAAGCCGATTAATTGTATCGTCGTTCACCATGCGTTAACACTATTCTATCAACTAAAACCCGATGCGAAACTCGCCTTATACGGCCACTATAATTCCCGTCATCAATTTGTTATTACTAAATTTATGGTCCAATCTGCAGTGCAAACACTGGCAAGCTAGTACGTCAAACAGCTAGAATGAAGATACTTAGATCAGAGGAGCTGTGTATATGATGCCAACTAATCTAACTCTACTTGAACGTAAAATTTCCAACAATCTGAACTGTCTCTATTTCGTTGACCATCCAGTCTATCGTATCCAGAAGAACCATCAGCTGGTCCTGGCACCTGAATATGCGAGCGCTGGTCGCGTGACTGCAATCAGTTGCGACGACCAACAACGCTACCATATTGATTTTGAAGCCACCAAGGAGCTTGTCCTGACCGAAAAAAAAGTGGTCAAAGTGACCAATAACATGCTTGAACAAAGCACGAGCCAGTTTTTGGCGACGCTTGGCTACCAGTTCGTGCCTAACGAACCAGTCGGTAGTACTGAGGCTGCAGCCTCGATTCCCCAAATGTTGCCCGCTGCTTCACCATTGTCTGAAGCACCCACCAGCTATATCGTCATTGATTGCGAGTTCGGCACGCTCTTTCGCAAAAGCGGTTCGTCTAAAGCCATCAGCTGGCGGGTTCAGGATACTGCTGGGACTCATGCCAGTATTTTCCAACTTAGTGCCATCGGCTTTAGTCAGCACCACCAGACCGCGCCCTTTTTCAACCGCTATTTCGACAACCCCAATTTTTTACCTGACAAAAAATTAGCGGGTTTAGCCGAGACTGGGCTAACGATGGCCGCCTACGAAGCCCAAGGCGCCCCACTCACAGTACTCAAAGCGTTTATTCAACAAGTCATTCAACCCCAACTGCCATTAGTCTTCTGGGATCAGACCCAGGACATCAAGCATATTCGCCTGTTATTAAGCGAGTATTATGCACAACTGACTACGTCTGAGCAAGAACTGGTCCAACAACCCGTCGTCATTTTCGATGCGCAAGCTTATACGAACACGCTCATCAATCGCGGCAATCACAAGAGTGGCAACCACGACTTACCATTGAACGGCTTGGCGGCCCTATTCAGCATCACCAATCCCCACCAGCACAATGCGATTTGGAATGTTCAGACAACTGAACTAATGCTAGTTAAGCTCGCCGAGCTCAGTCATCAACCCGTTCAAATTACCGCGACACCGAAACCACTCTCGACCATTGTGCCACTGCAAGCTTCGCATCCTGAATCAACAACTGAAACAGCCTCGCAGGATGACACCAATGAGCACCGCGCCAGTTACGCGCAGGTCCATCAATTACGTGCTCGAGGCAAGACCTATCGTGAAATTGCAGCCGTCACCGGTTTTAGTATCAGTGGCATCAATTACATTCTCAAAAAAGCCCGTCCTATCCGGACTAGTTCAGAAAGCGTATAATGATATTAATAGCTTAAAAGGAGTGTTTTTAATATCATGGAAAAACGTATTAAAGGTTCATGTACCACGATTTTAGTCGGTAAAGATGCCTCAATCGATGGCTCCACCATTATTTCACGGAATGATGATGGTCACGAAGCGCTTGACCCAGAACGATTAGTTGTGGTTAACCCAGAAGACCAACCACGTCACTATCAATCAGTCATCAGTAAGGTCGAAGTTGACCTGCCAGACAATCCGATGCGCTACACGTCGATTCCAAACTCAATTTTGACTAATGGGACTTGGCCCGCTGCCGGAATCAACAGCGAGAACATCGCAATGTCTGCGACTGAAACCATCACCACCAATTCACGTGTGCTCGGTATCGATCCGTTCGTTGCTGGTGGAATCGGGGAAGAAGACCTATGCACCCTCGTCTTGCCTTACATTCACAGCGCTAAGGAAGGGGTTACCCGCCTCGGCAGCCTGCTTGAACAATACGGGACATACGAACCAAACGGTATCGCCTTTTCTGATAAGGACGAAATCTGGTGGCTTGAAACCATTGGTGGTCATCACTGGGCTGCTAAGCGGATTCCTGATGACGCCTATGTGGTTGCGCCTAACCGCATGAACATTGATGACTTTGACTTCAATGCGGATGATACGATGTCTTCAGCTGACCTTGAACAACTGATTGCCGACTATCACTTGAACCCAGATTTTGACCGCGTCAACTTACGGCACATTTTCGGTAGCGCCTCAATCAAAGACACGGTTTATAACAACCCGCGGGCTTGGTTTGGTCAAAAATACTTCACGCCAGATGTTGAACAAGATCCAATGGAACAAGACTTACCATTCATCTGTCATGCGAACCGGAAGATTTCTATCGAAGACGTTAAATTCGTGCTCAGCTCTCACTTTGAAAACACGAAATACGACGTTTATGGCAGTGGCTCTGAAGCCGACAAGACCCTCTTCCGGCCAATCGGGATCAACCGGAACCACGATGTTCACATTTTGCAAATTCGTAACAACGTCCCAGCAGCGGTTGCAGGAATTCACTGGCTCGCATTCGGTGCCAACACCTTCAATACGGTGGTCCCATTCTACGCCAACGTCAATGACACCCCAGCCAGTTATAAAGACGCAGATGGCACTTTCAACCTTAACCACATGTACTGGTTAAGTTGTACGACTGCCCTCCTCGGCGATACTGATTACGACTTCTACGTGGATATGCGTAACAGTTATGAATTGGAAGCCATGAGTGCCTACCGTAAGATTGAAAATGACACCGACGCCGACTTGACGAATCATCAAGACGTCACGGCCTACTTGGAAGCTGCTAACCAACAGCTTGCTGACACGGCCATGAAGCTGCAAACCAAATTATTGGGTGACATGGTCATCGCCGGTTCTGAAAAAATGAAATTACGGTATAATTTGAACGATTAATTAAGCCCGGTGTTATCCCGTTTTGACTGAGATTCGCATGGTGTTTTTATGAGACCTAACTAATTTATTTTTAATTTAGTGGTTTACAAATGAAAAAATCGTGCTAATATAAATGTCACAAGATAAAAAACGGAGGAAAGAGGAGTACGATTAGTCAACCTGCCAGTGAATCGGGAGTGAGTGGAAACCCGACCAGAACTTGACTAGTCCGAAAAACACTTTCTTAGTTGCTAACTGAAATAACCTCGTTAAAGTAGGATTAGCCGTTAACCGGTACGTTACCATCGGTGGTGTATGTTTGTACACTATTTTAGAGCTGGTTTACAATTAGGTAAACAACTTGGGTGGTACCGCGAAAAAGTCTTTCGTCCCTTGATAATTCAAGGGATGGAAGGCTTTTTTCTTTTATCCTGTAACCAAAATTAGAACTTATTTTAAAGGAGACCACGCACATGCATTTAATTATTCCAAAGGATTACGATCCTAAATTATCCGTTAAAGAAACGCAACAGGTCATTCGTTACATCCGTGAAACTTTCCAAGATGAATTTGGGAAGCAACTCAACTTATCCCGGCTTTCAGCGCCAATGTTCGTTGAAAAGAAAACTGGTCTGAACGATAACTTGAACGGGGTCGAAAAACCGGTCTCCTTCACCATGCAGGACATGGGCGACGAACAAATCGAAATCGTGCACTCCCTTGCCAAATGGAAGCGGGTCGCCCTCAAGCGGTACGGCTTTGACATGCATGAAGGCTTATACACGAACATGAACGCTATTCGTAAAGACGAAGATTTAGACAACTACCATTCAGCTTACGTTGACCAATGGGACTGGGAAAAGGTCATCGGCAAAGAAGAACGAACCGTTGAAACCCTTAAGGCCACTGTTCGCCAAATCTTCAAAGTCATCAAGCATATGGAACATGAAGTTTGGTACAAGTTCCCACAAGCAGTGCACCACTTACCAGATGAAATCCACTTCATGACGACTCAAGAACTCGAAGACATGTACCCAGACATGACGCCACGCGAACGCGAAAACGCCATCTGCAAGAAGCTCGGTTGCGTCTTCTTGATGCAAATCGGTTGGAAGCTTGACTCTGGCGAACGTCATGACGGCCGCGCCCCTGACTACGATGACTGGAAATTAAACGGCGATATTCTCTTCTGGTACGAACCATTAGACCAAGCCATTGAAATCTCAAGCATGGGTATTCGGGTCGACGCTGAATCCATGAAGAAACAATTGAAAGACGCTGACGCTGAAGACCGTTTGAGCTTACCTTATCACCAAATGATCTTGAACGAAGAAGTCCCTTACACGATCGGTGGCGGGATCGGTCAATCCCGGCTCTGCATGTTATTACTCGGCAAAGCCCATGTCGGCGAAGTTCAAGCTGCCCTTTGGCCACAAGAAATGATCGACCAATGTGCTGCACATAACATTCACTTGCTTTAAGATTGGCTTGCTGACACCTAACTTGGCGGTTGAAGTGCTTTAGGCGTGACGATTGCTTAGACGTTACTGACCTTGGACTCGAAGTGCGCTAGATGTATCACGTGCTTTGCTGACTGAACTTGTGATTCGGACTGTTTTAGATAAGTGGATTGCTTCGTTTACTGAAGGTGTGACTCGAACGGTTTTAGACCTAGCAGCTGCCACACTTACCAGTCAGCATTTCAACTCAAGTGCCTTACTGAGTAGTCTTGCGTTGACAGTAGAAATTCACGATGCCGTAGAACGTCGCTTTCGATTGCCGCTTCAAGATGGTTGCTTGGATTGTTGCGTAGATTCGCCATAACGCAACAGAACACACCGACTTAATCCGGCACTAACAGATACCGCAATTCGTTCGCTTCCTACAGTCAAACAGCTAACCAACGGTGTTTTCATTTTCAAAATTTAAAGTTCCCTATCCGACGTTATGCGGGTGGGGAACTTTTTTATCTATTTTTGTTGACAAGCAACAATTGTCAGAATATAATGTTGCTTGTCAACAAAATCAAGGAGCTGTTTAAAAATGACAAAATTATTAATGATCAATGCTCATCCTCATACCACGGTACCGAGTGCCTCGCTTACCGTCGCGGCTAGTTTCAAAACCGCCTACCAACAGGCCCATCCTACCGATGAAATCATCACACGTGACCTTTACCAAGACGGTGTTCCGGCCTTGAATGATACGACCTTCGAGGCTTGGCGGAAACAAAAATATGGCGAAGACTTAACTGCCGCTGAAGCAGACTTACTGAGCCGCCACGCCGCATGGCTAGATGAGTTCTTAGCCGCAGACAAATTGGTCTTCGTTAACCCAATGTATAACCACTTTCTGCCGGCCGAACTCAAACAATACCTTGATTTGACGGCAGTTGCCCGCAAAACCTTTAAATACACCGCAACCGGCCCAGTTGGTCTGCTCACTGACAAGCGTGCGCTCCACATTCAAGCTGCCGGTGGCTATTACCACCAAGCGGATGGCCACAATCAAGCCGAAGCTGGCGACCCGTACCTGCGCGACATGCTGGCTTTATATGGCATTCAGGATTACCGCACGATTTTTATTGAAGGCTTAGACCAATTTCCAGAACAACGCGACCAAACGATTGCGAATGCCAAAGCAACCGCGGAAAAACTCGCCGCTGACTTCTAAAACCAGTATAATAATAGTAATATTAATTCTCGTGTTAACACGATGACAATCCGTCAGCCATTGATATCGTCAACCTGACGCAAGACCATAAGGGGGAACCAACGATGGCAACATCCGCAGAACAAGCGATTTTAGCACAACTCAAAATCATTCGAACCAAGCGTGCTTCAACGACTGGTGAGCAAAAATGGCTCAAACAACACATCAATGAAGCCAATTTGCGTCGCTTGTTGCCGGATATTTCAATCGTTGGTCTCCACTTATTATCAGCGTTAGAGGCTGGGCCGCAAACCGGGATTGATTTAGCCACCACGCTGGGCGTCACTCGTGGTGGCATCACCCGCGCAGCCAAGCGTCTGACGAGTCAAGGCCTGATTGGGTCGTTCCAACAACCTGGCGACCACAAGAAGATCTTTTATCGGCTCACCCCCAGTGGTCGCAAGCTAGCGCACTATCACGACCAGATGCACGCGGCTCGTAATCACGAGGCAGTCTCGATGTTACGCGAGCATTACTCTGCGGAAGAGCTGGCTGTGATTCAACGGTTCTTGCTAGACTTGACAGGCTATGAAGATTAAGGTGACGAAACCCACGTTGTCCGACCAAATTCGGTTAGGACGACGTGGGTTTCGTTTTCGTGTTGTTGCTGACGATTCCTGTGAATGTTAATTATCAGCGATATTTAGGCCGCGCCAACTTTGATGGCTGCAGCTTATTTTTCTGCGATACTGTTCTGCTGTTACAATGGACACCCCTCGTTAACCGGGCCCTATTTGAATCAATAGGCGTAACTGATTGTTTACTCCACTGGTAGATTGCTCACAACCGCCACAACGCTTTTTAGCAGCGAGCTAAGATTGCGTCTCAGTATGAAAATGTTGATACAGCGATTGCCCTTCGACTAGCAGTGCCACAATTTGTTGCGGGTCATCTACTGTCACACCTTGTCGCTGCAAGAAGCTGACGAATTGCGGTAAATAGTCGCTGGCCTTGAGTGCGCATTCCAATGGGTAAGTCTGTGTGGCGGTCTTAATAATCAGTTGAAAATAATCCGGATTGAAGTCAAACGGTGACACTCGTTTGCGACACCGATAACTAATCGTCACGCGTTGTAACTCCGTATAAGGTATACGTATGCACTTACGACGGTTGAACACAATCTGGCGAAATTTTGCCCAAGTCGCTGTCGAATACAGATTCAACTCAATGGTGGCTGATTGAATCACCCAATAATTATCAATTGCCACGGGAACCACGACGATCATCCCTGCAATATACAGGAGCGCGAAGGCCCACCAAGGTTGATAACCGAAGCCCGTAAATAGTAGTGAAACGAATAACCAAAATAATGCGAGACCTACTAAACGGCCAAAGCTCAATCGTCGGCCAACCGCATATGGTTTTGGAAAGAACGCACTTCCGCGGACCAGTTCATCTAGAGATAGATTATACAAATCAGACAGTGCCATCAGGTTATCAATCGATGGAATCGCCTTGCCTCGTTCCCACTTAGAAACTGCCTGAGTGGTGACAAATAACTTGGCCGCCAATTGTCCCTGTGTCAATCCATGCTGACAACGACGCGTTTTCAATAATGCTGCGAGTAACATTGGATCGCCCCCTCTTTAACTTTAGCTTAATCCCCGGGCCAGATTGAGCCAATCAACTCGTGGTTGTTTCGTCGGAAACACTGTTTATTGTCATCTTTGTGCAGACTGGTGGTTCAATCTGCTGATTTGTCAACTGAGATTTGCTAGATTGGCTTCAATTATTCAAATGAAACTGATGCCATTATTTCCCGGGTAATCATGGCATGTGACGTAACGTGATGAACGATACTTTGTGGCATGTGCAGCATGCGATAATTGGGATGCTGTTGCCATCACACAAGCAGCGATCAACGCTAGCATGCCTAATCATCCATCACAACTAGAGCTGTTCTCCTATCACTAGTTTCCGTCCGGTTCACCTATCTTAATCATACCGCATAGGTCACCAAAAATGTTAAGTACATCGGCCAAAACTCGTTTACACGATATTAATACAGCCGCAATACATCGATATTGAATCAGGTATCCAAAACTTTCTTACATGGTTTTGAATTCATCTCTTTAAATATCGCAATACACGTGCGCGTTTTTCAAAATGCGTTTCTCAAAAATTCTGACTCACTCCCAGTAGATGCGTCTAATTCAGAAGCACCCGAAATATAAATTATAAAATTGACACAAAAGTCATTTTATTAATAACAGAAAATTGTATGTTTAATTTCAAGACCTTCCACCCCATTGCTTGACCAGTCTGGTATTGCCGACACAGTAAGCTTAAATTCAAAAATACCGAATAAATAATTAGCTATCATTTGATAGACTAACTTCATGAACAATGTTACCCTTAAATTGTTAAACAGATTATATAAAGCTTTCACAAAGGAGTGGGGATCTTTTGAAAACACCTATTTTAAATACACGCCCTCAGCCACATCAATCACGCTGGCTCATCACTAGTGCCACAACAATGTTACTGACCGCGCTAACTCTCGGTAGTCACTCGGCTTATGCCGATGAAACAGCAACTACCGCCGATAAGACTCATGAACAGACAAGTAGTCAAGTCGTACAAACCACGAAATCGTCTGATTCGCGGGTACCGTTAAAAGTATCTACTGCGCAACAGAATACACCTACCAAAAATGCAAGCGCTACCGATACCACTGTAGATACCAATGACGCAACTGATTCAACTACAAAACCGACGACATCTGACACGACTGATACTTCGATGGCAACCGGAGATCACGAAAAATCCATCAATAAAGCGGATGATTCCACAGACAAGCCAGGCGACAACACCGTGGCATCGACTGACAATCATTCCAAGTCAGAATCCGAACAATCAGCACCTTCAACAGCTACTTCAACCACAACAACTAATGGCGCAACGCCTTCAACAAACAGCAATAATCGTCAGACCACAGCCAACTCAACAGCTAAGTCAGTCACCACTAGTCAAACTGACACGGCTCAAAAAGCAACGACGGCACGGACCACTCGTTTGATGTCCCCAAAAGCACAAAGTATAACCCAGGAAAATATTAATGACTGGATGCCGAACACCCGCCTGCAACAAGAAGTTTTGCGCCAGTTACGCGCCCAGAATCCGGATCGTACTTGGAACGCTGCATCAGACATCACCAAAGATGACATGCTGTTGCTGACCACTTACTATGGTAAAGACACTTATATTGACGGTAAAACCTCCTACTCATTAGAAGGTTTACAGTATGCGACCAATCTAACCACCGTTTGGCTCAATAATAACTTGAACGCCCCTTCTGGTAGCTATTACAGTGATGTCACCGACATTTCACAATTAGCCGACTTGCAAAAACTACAAGTCGTTAATATCCAGCAAAACCGAATCACTGATATCTCTCCGTTAGCCAACTTAAAGAATTTGACAGAAGTTGATGCAGCTTATAATCATATCTCTGATTTTTCACCGCTAAAAGGCTTCAAAAATCTGAAAGGCACATTTAGCAATCAATTCATTACCTTACCTCCCGCTTATATTAGTGAGCAGAATAACACCGCCACGCTTGATATTGATTGTTATCTACCAGATGGTACCAAGGCTCAATTGAAACCAAATGGTGGCGTGGGCGAAACTGTTTTCTACAAAAATGGTCAACTATATGTACGCTGGTATTTCAATGGTGCGGGCGGAGGTAATTATGACAGCGACGGTCATATTTATTACACGAATATGAAGCCTCAGCAACCCGGTCTATCTGATCCGACCTTTCAAGGAACTACCGTCATTCCAATGGATGATTATTACTTCATGACGGCTGCAAGTGACGGTAATAACTTTGTCGTTGTCCGCCCATATGTCTTGGCTGCCACGGCAGCTCCCGTTACGGTCAAATATCTCGACGCCCTCACTGGTGAATCTTTGGTGGCAAACGACCTAACACTAACCGGTATCGTTGGTCAGCCTTACTCGACACAACGCATTGATGATGAACTACCAAATTATCGTTTTACCAGCATCGTCGGCAGTGCCACCGGTACCTTCACGGCAGACTCACAAACCATCACCTATTACTACACGCGTAAAGATGCTGGAGACATCACAATTCACATGGTTGATACTGAGGGGAACCTCCTCCACGATGCACAAGTACTGCCTGGAAAACATAATCTCGGGAATGCTTATAACCTAGAAGCCCCCGCATTTGCTCATTTCAACTTACAATCAACTAACGGTAATGTGAGCGGAGTATTCACGACTGACCCGCAAGCCGTCACGTTTATCTATGTCCGTTTGGATGCCGGTGATATCACGGTGAAGTATCAAGATAAGAATGGCCAACAATTACAAGCTGACCAAACCCTCTCTGGTGTACAATCACTCGGGAAGTCCTATACCACCCAACCGGTCGACATTGACAATTACACGGTCGTGACTCCTCCAGCAAACGCAACTGGCACCTTCACAGCTCAGGCGCAGACAGTCATCTACGTCTACGCCCGTCGTGATGCTGGCCAAATTGTGGTTAAATATCAAGATCTCAACGGTAACCAACTGGCTGCTGATAGAATTCTGGACGGTAAAGAACAGCTGGGTGCAGCATACAAAACTGAAGCAACTTCAATTCCTAATTTCCGCCTAGTTTCCACACCAGCTAACGCAGAAGGAATTTTTTCAGCTGACACGCAGACCGTTATTTACCAATATGCTCGCTTAAACGCAGGGCATGTTACTGTGAAGTATCAAGATGCCAATGGCAACACTTTAGCCCCCAACGAGGTCTTATCCGGTGACAACCAACTAGGGCTTCCCTACCAGACTAGTGCCAAGATCATTGAAAATTATCGTTTAGTTCAAGCACCGGCGAACGCTTCTGGCCAATTTAGCGACCAGGCAAAAACGGTCATTTACGTCTATACCCGTGCGGATGCGGGCGATATCACGATTCAGTATTTGGATGAAGCTGGCAAGCAATTAGCCGCAAACAGTATTCTAACTGGCCAAGGCCAATTAGGTAAGCCTTATGAAACTTCACCACTAAATATTAACGGCTACACTGTAAAATCAACACAGGGCAACACGGCTGGCACCTTTACCGCTCAACCTCAACGGATCGTTTATATTTACGAACGGACTGCTGGCAAAAATGTGACAGCTAAGTATCAAGATGCAAACGGTCAGACCATTCATCCTGATGTCGTCCACTCTGGTTATTTAGGCGATAACTACACGACTGAGCAACTGGATATTGATGGTTACACCTTCAAGAGCGTTCAAGGTGAAGTCACTGGGACGTTTGGTACTGCCGCTAAAACTGTGACTTACGTTTATGAACGGACCACTGGCAAAAATGTGACGGCTAAGTATCAGGATGC
>NZ_JAGYGS010000079.1:0-10980 GCF_018991185.1 Lactiplantibacillus sp. 7.2.4 | reverse complement strand
GAATAAATAATATCTAAAATTGCCTGTAACTATTTATGTTTTTTGATACTGTAAGCGCAATCTTTTTCGCACTCACTAATATACATGCAAATTCCGTGCCAAAATACACTAGCGGTAAAAGCCCATATAACAAAGGCTTTTTTGATACACAAAAGCAATACAGTATCAAATTCCAGTTTTTGTGTATCAAATAGCGTATTTTTTAACCTAAAATTACGAAACAGTAACTAAAGTTAACGATGGTATTAATTCCTTAATAACTCAGTGACCGCCGCCCATTACCTTGCCACATTGCTTCAAAGACCGGATTGGTCAATTCGCCACGCTGACCATTCCAGGGGTCATTGTAACGAATCGTCATCGCAGTGTACCCCGTTAACGTGACGGTGTGGCTGGCAAAACCATCTAGTCCTTTGACCCACACGACCACGGGGTGCCGATCAGCTAATCGTTGTTTGATTGTGAGCAGGCTGGCTCCACTCAAATCGACCGCAGTTGGTAAGAAATGACGCATCGTCGGTAACAGCCCCTGCGGATAAATATAGAGACCGACACCGTATTCAGATGTCGGGTCGCCAACAAACCCCGTGTTGGGATTGGAACTACGCGGCACTAACGCCGCTAACGCCAACTTATCGATTCGGACACCCGCATACTGCAGCAGCATCGTGGCCGCCGTCATTTCACAGCCCGTCGGCAATTCTGGCAACTGATTGATGAGCGGGACCTTCAACTGCACGGTGTCCGTCGTAACTGGCTTCAAGTCGGCCGCCGCAACCCAGCCACTCTGATGAGCAGCGTTATGCACGTAATAGTAGCGTTGCCGCTGACCGTGACGATAGATGTCAGCTTGTTCAGTTCGCGTCCACTTGGTCTGTGGATGATACTTCAAATGCAAATTAACGCGCAATTGCGCCCGCTGCCCAGGCAAAACCGTTAGATGATAGCCAACACCCGTTTGACGCTTGGTCTGATAAACGCGTGCTGGGGTCACTTGAATCGCACGGATGGGATAAGTGGTCGCGGCCCGTGGCGGATTCGCAGCATGTGCCGCTTGCGCTAGTCCCACGCTCACAAATAAACTACCGAGTAGGCCCCATAATCTGCTGATTTTAGTCAATTACTGCCCCTCACCTTCCATTAACTGCTAGCCAATCGATTAACCGTTTACATTATAATGCTGGTAAGTGTGAGATTGAAATATAAAATACGGCAAAGTTGGTGGACGTTAGGGTGTGAGTTCGTAACCGACGCCTTGAGTCTATCCGACCGATAGCGCCATTTATTTTTCATTACGTAAAAAGGAGACTAATCACCCATTTTAGGTTAATTACTGCTATAGTTAGCATAAATAAATGAGAACTGGAGACATACGATGGGAGTAAAGCCTTGGAAATCAAGACATGAATTAGCCGTAACTCTAGCAACTGAACGGCATTTGAATGCAGATAGTATCGCGGTTATTGAGCAACACTTACAAGAAACAAATTACTTTCAGTTAGTAAACGGAATAGAAAATTTATTATTAGCACATCCTGAGACTCATCCTAAGCAGTTTACTACCGAAACATTTGATGACTTTCTAAGAATCTATAAATTTGATGTTAGATTAAAAGATGAAATTTTCAATTTAATTGAGCATTTTGAAGGACGTCTGAAAACAGCAATTGCCTATAATTTTAGTAAAAATCATTGTCAATATTTGAACGCAACAATGCAATATACAAATAAAAACAACTATTACAACGTGGGGCTTAACAGTCAATATCCGTTTCGGGAGCGCGGAAGTCAATATTATAGTATTTGTCAAAATTTTGATAACTTCAATTTATTTACAAATCATTTTATTGAAAAACTCATACGAAATAATGATTTTATCGATACACGTTTTTATCGAGATGTAAATTATTCAAATCCGAATGGCGTTGCCTACTACAATAGGGATAGGCATGTAGCAATTCCCTTTTGGGTGGCGATTGAGACAGTTGACTTTGGGACACTGCTCAGAATTATGCATTACTTAAAGTCCAATGATGCAAGAGATGTTTTAGCTGATTTTGGACTAGGAAATGATGATAATTATAAGTTTTTGAGCGCACTGGATGTAATTAGATCGCTCAGAAATGAGTGCGCACATGGTTCTTTAATTTTAAGGTTCAAAACACCAAAATACATCAAATTAAACGCTAATCTAGTGCATGACTTAGAATTAAAGCCTGACCAATATGGTAGTAGTGGCAATAATTATCCAGCCATTATACACCTCGCAGATGCTTTAAAAGTTTTGGGTAGTTTTCAAAGTCTTAAGTCGTTACGACCAATTTTTAAAGCGTTAATTTATCAAAATAACAAATATTTCAATTCTACAAATTACGATTTGAATGATCGTATTTTGAAGCGCATGGGAATTGATTCATACAAGGAATTGAAAGCTATTTGTGTCTGACACTTGACTCTGCCTTTTTAAGATGCTAACATTTAAATATAAAGATGTAACTTGAGGTCTTAAGACCACTGGGCGGCGATAGTCACTGAAATATGTGGACGGTGCCCTCAATAAAAAGGATATCACTTGAAGTGGTATCCTTTTTTGGTTGTCATGGTTTTGAAACAAGTCAAGACCAATTTGAGTCCCTTGAACTAAGTTTGTATCATATTTTAGATAATGCGTAGTACCAGCTCGTAATAAAACCATATTTAACAAAAATTCTAACAAGAGATGACTTTTTAGGTGAGATAGCAAAAGAGGCCTTAAACCTTCTTAGCGCCTAAAACGTAACAAAATCATCATCAGCTCCAGCAAATTCCAACATTTGTACCATCTTTGTGCTACTATTCCAATTTAGATTCACAAAAAAACTGGTATATCAAGGCTTTACCTCTCAATACCAGCTATCTGTATCTATATGCGGCCAAGAAGATTTCATAGTAAAACGTCTAAGCCCTTTGATACCACTGTGTTTAGGCCCTATTAAGTTTTCTCAGTATCGCTTTTAGTATCGCTCTTGTGAGGGGCCAAGTTTACATAGTTTCACAACATCTTCTTAATATCAATAATACTAATCCGGCTTGATTAAATTCATGAAAATTCCCCCGCGCCGAAACGCAGGGGAATTAATCAAGTTATAACTATCATCTAGAAACATCCTAGAGACAGCTGGCATTATACTTATTATTTACCGTTTTGTAAAGCTTGATCGAGAAATGACAACGCTTATCAATCTGTATCGCAATACTCGAAGTAGCCTATAAGCCTCTTTACATTTGCCAGCTTTGATGTATAATTATTAACGTTTTCCCTTGGCCTTTAGGGAGGGGATAACAGAAAAACACCTATTTTACTTTAAGCATTGGGCCAGTCTTGACTGGTCCTTTTTTGTATACTTCTGCCAAACTAAAAATCCCCCACGCCGAAGCGCAGGGGATTAGCAAATTCAATATTTAATTATACTACTTTTCGCCTGCTTGTGAGGCGGATTCTGACGTCGTTTCGGCATCTGATTGCACATTGCTATCCAAATTAGCCGCTAGCGATGACGCTAAAGTGGCTGCTGAACTAGCCGTGGCCGTGTCACCAACTGCCGCCGCACTAGCAGCTTGACTGTAAGCCGCCACTACTGCCTGTGATGCCTCGACTGCGGCTTGACTGGCCGCTGCTGAGTTAGCTGCCGCAATCTTAGCCTGGGCTTCTGACAAGGCTTCCACGACCGTTTGCTCCGTAGAAGCTAGCGTGTTCGACTTGGTTTTGATTATGTTACCCGTATCCTCCAAAATGGAATTATCTGTAATCACGCCCCAAAATGCTAATAGTGATCCGACGCCGGTAATGATCAATAAAACCGTATTGGTATCAATACTATCGTTAAAAAATACTGTGGCGACGGCCAGTCCAATCACTAATACTGAACCAATGATTTGGGCCCAGTAAGAAGCTTTAGTGTAGTTAGCCTTAAAAGTTGCCGCAATGGTCTGAAAGAATTTGGTTACTGCTTTTTTTATTTTTGTCATCATTGTCTCTCCTAAATAAATTTTTCTGCAATGTAAATTAATAAGGTTATTAAGCCACCGCCCACCAATACACTAATCAGCCAATTTTGAATCGCTGTTAGTCGATCAATCCGACGACTGTTTTCATTACTAGAAGCTAACGCTTGGTTGACCTTTTCATCAATGCTTCCCATATCGTCAAATTTCTGGTTTAGACGGCCTAGATTTTCTTTAATCTCCATTAATAAACGGGTTTCATCACTAATATCGCCCTGTGCCATTTACTTCACTACCTTAATATTAGCCTTGTTAGCAGTGAAATTAGTCTTGTGGCCAGAGTGTTTAAATCTCCGATAACCGCCACTGTTAATTTCATAACCATCTACTTTTAAGACCGTACCTTTCTTAATATGAGTTTGTCTCTTACCGTTTTTATACGTCCAGATACCGTTATTCTTCACTACTTTCGCCTTAGTGATTTTAGGATTTGAAAAATAACTGGCCTTAATATCTTGCGCGCGAACTTGACCAATTGCCGTACTGCCGTTGTATAGCGTTAAAACTTGATTTGATTTTCCCGTGTACACAGTCTTGATTGAATGTACTCTCAAGTTAACCTTAGTGAGTGAGCTATCAATAGTTTTGCTAGTGCCATAAAACTTAGTGCCCGCTTTAACACGTACCACTTCTTTCAGAATGTGACCACCATAAGGATAATTTGACTTGTTAATAGTGGTGCCAAACCAGTTATTGCTACCAGTGAACTTTGAAGCGTCTGTTGAAGCCTTTAGTGAAGTGCTGTAACGGCTGTCAGTGTATTGCCACAATTGGTAGCTGAAGCTGGTTGAAGGTGCACTTGTCTGATAGGCTGCTAACCACATACCGTCATAACCAGACTTTGAACTAATGTTCGTAGTGTAGAAACTTTGATATGAATAGAGATAAACTTTCTTACTAGTTAACGACTGCAATTCTGTGGCGAATGCCTTGGTTGCAGCGCTGTATGTACCTGAAGTCGTTGTCAATTCTTCAGCGTCATTCACGTAAAACTTTGGTGCATATGTTTTAGAACGATTGTAAAAATCTTTTGCTTCCTGTTTAGCGTCACTTGCATTGACATACTGACTGAAGGCATACACGCCGTATGGAACACCTGCTGCTTTCAGTACCTTCACATTATGTACAAAATACTTATCTTTGTAGTTTGAGCCATATTGCACACGCAAGATGACGCCCTTCACTTCACCTTTTAGAAGCTTGGCTTGGCTAGTTGTGATCTGGCCTTGCCATTCTGAAAGGTCAAGCACAGGTTGTGTTGCGGCGTTTGCGGTAACTTTTAACCCAGACAAAAAGAAAAGAGCGGCCGCAGTTAACAGCCCGCCCTTAATTAACTTTTTAACGTTCAATCCTTATTCCTTCTTCCCTTTTAAAGCGTTTAATTCATGTTGCAGGTTGTCATTTTGAACCTGAAGCATAGCAATTTCCTGTTCGCTAATCGCAATTTTTTGTGCAAAATTTTCACGCATTTTATCAACTAATGCTTGCCCGTCAACTTTCATTATTCAGTCACCCCGCTTTCTGCTTCAGTAGTGCTTTCAGTCGTATTATCAGCAGTCGCTTCAGTAGTTGTCGTTGTTGTTTCTTCAGCTGTGGTAGTAGTCGTTGTGTCATCAGGCAACATTGCGCTGAGTGCGGTAATCAAGCTATTCAGAACCATCTTCTTGATAGCTTCAACGCCGTTTGCAATTGCCGTGTTGAAGTCGTCCATTGCAATTGTGCTTTCTGAGCTAATCGCAAGATTTTTAATAGTGAAAGAAATAGTCATGATGTTGTTGTTATAGTCTGGTTTGTAATTCGTGATTAATAAACTATCCATTGATTTTTGCCTCCATAGCTAAAACGTTAGTGTTTAATTCGTCAATTTGCTTTGCCTGTTCCTGCGATAAAGCTAGTACAGCGTTTAAAAGCACACCGTTATCAATACCAACTATGTTGCCGTCTTCATCACGGGCATAGAATGCTTCAGGCAAAGCCCATTCTTTTGTTGCGTTTACGTCATCAATAATCCCTGATAAGCGCAGCGGATCAGTGTAATCATCTGTATCATAATTGTACGTGGCCAAATCAATACTCATGGCAAGGCTTGACCAGTAATTAATGTCAGCAGCCTCTACATTGGTCTTTTCAGACAATAGCGACTTTGAAGATGATCCTGAATAATAAATGTTCTTATGATAGGTATTCACCCGATTACTATCATCGTCTGTGAAATAGATACCGCCACCATCTTTAGACCTAACCTGATGTGCACGACTTAACCCCATATTCCTTACCCAGAGATCACGGTTGAATTTTATGGGATTACTCCCTGCTGAATCAATACCAAAATTTGCGGTTTGACTATCATTGCTATACCCAACGTACCAAGTACCCTGATTACCATTACTCTTGATGTTGCCATATGTAGTAAAGGTAATACCCTTGTTAGTGTCAGTGATCCGGCCGTTAAAAGTGATAGTCTGCGTATTGCCATACAAATTAATACCATACACAGAGCTAAGACTGACACTCCCAGTAGCAGTAACGCCGCTTGAAAATGTGTTATCTGAAGCTGCTGTATAACCGTCAGTAAGTGTCAATTGGCCATTGCTCAGTGAAGTTTGATTTGCATAATATGTGCCGTCACTTGAAGCAGTAAAGCATCTTACGCTTGTTGTGAGTGACGCTTGATCAATTGCGGCTTGCAAGCCCACACTGCTATCAAACATAGTAGATGTGTACACGCCACTAGCATTAATAGTGAGCGGGTAATAGCCGCCGGTATTATAGCTACTAGTGCTCTTAGTCCCGCTGTTGATCACACCGCTGTTAATCGTGCCACCATTGATGACTGTGCCCGTGATTGTAGTACCGCTGATCGTGCCACCGGTGATTGTATTACCAGAAACTGTAGCCCCACTGATTGTGCCACCGGTGATTGTATTACCTTTAATCGTGCCGCTTGTCACTGTCCCTAGATCAGCAGATAAGGCTGATAAACTACCGACATTCAAGCGTGCTACATCTAGTGTCCCTGTGGTGATATTGGTGGCATTGATGTTTGTACCAGTGATAGTGCTGAAGTCAATCGTGCCCGCAGTCAATTTGCTTGCAGACACACTGCCAATTTTTGCATTAGTAATAGCTGCGTCTGCTAACTCTGCCGTTCCAATTACAGCTTCATCAATAGCTGTCTTAGTTGTGATGTGAATTAATGAACCGTCTGAAACTCCTGTGCTAAGCGTGGTGTAATCTGCACTTGCTTGGCTTGCGGCTGCTGAAGCAACTGAAGCCGCGCTAGAAGCGTTACTACCAACCACACCGGCACTGGTTGCAGCCGCTGAAGCGGTACTTGCAGCCGTACTTGCTGTTGCCGCACTTGCTGCGGCTTCACTAATTGAGTCGCTAAAACTATCATTGATCAGCGTCTGAACATTTGAATAGGCGGTGTTATATGTACTTTGCAACGTAGTCAAGTTATCGCGGTCAACCGTGCTTGCAGTCGTCAAATCTGCTAATAGACTTGATTCATATGTATTCATTGCGTTGTAAGCTGTGGTTAATGCCGTTGTACTAATACTACTGCTTTTAGCTGTGGTGACAATTGCCGTATATTGAATTGTAGCCACAGTCAAAGAGTACTCAAGCTGCTGCTTTTCGATAACTGACATTATGCTGCTAGTATTTAAATTGGTGACGCCTGTGTTTGCCGTGTCTGCAGTTGCTTGTGCAGTTTCAGCAGTTGTTGAAGCGTCTGTGATTGACACAGACACCGTGCCAAGAGTTGCCATTTATTTCACCTCCTTTCATTTATTCTGTCTCATCTTCAGAATCATCATCATCACTAAATGAAACACTGCTATCGGTTCTAAAAGTCAGCGGATATTGCTGCAAATATTCCACTTTATCAGTTGATGTAGTGCTACTTTTGACGTTGAAACCAGCATATAAATTAGTGCCGTCATAATACGTAGTTTCTGGTTCATAAACGTCATTACTGGCCGCAATGTCTGCCAGCCCCCACTCATAGCTAAATACTAACGAATTAGTTACAAGATTGGCGCAATAAAGCATTCTCTTATCCGACATGTCAACCTTTCCTGAATTCCAAAGAACATAGTCACCATATACAGTGAAAGATTGAAAAGTCTGATCAGTAAGTGAGTAGCCAAAGTCGGTAACCAGGATAGAGTATTTGAGGTCAGTGCTGCCATTCATTAATTCATCTGCGTCAATCACTGAAAGTTGACCAAGATATGTGAGACGAATACCAACCATGTTATTTGTTGCGTCATAGTTGCAAGTAATGTGGCGCTCGCTCTTGTAATAAGTAGTTAGCTTGTCCACGGCTACAATAGTGTTCGCCTGATACTTAACACGGCTGATATAGTAGTTGGAGTCATCATATACTTGCGTCCAGATGTACGGTAGGTCATCAACTACTTGAATGCCAAAGTTGGCACCGTGACGGCTACCGTCAAGAACCATTGATGATTGATAAGTGCCATTGCTATCCAATAGTAAAAATTCAACTGCGTAATCATGAGTAACTGACAAAGATACTGTTGTACTCGGGCTATCTTTATACGCCCTTGACGCAATGTAATAGCCTTTATACGTTCCTGAAGTAATAGGTTGCACATATTGAAATGCCTTGGCACTCCCAGTATATGAATCATCCGAACCATCACTTAAACTATATTGTAATAGATTTGAACCATTATCTTCATTCATTCCCAGCACATTCGTTTCACTGATGTAGTCAGTATTAATGCTGAGCGTCAATGAACCACTGCTCAATTCATCTTTTGATAATTCCAGCAAATAACCATCATTGCGGTGAGTCGTATAAAAGTCCGTATCAGCACTACCTGAGCTGCTGTACACATTCCATACAAAAGCTGGCGCTTCACAGTAGCTGGTGACATCAGTGCCATAAATTTCTACATGGCCAATAAACCGCTTAGTTGATTCTGAAGAAGACCAGTCAGCACCATCAGGCTGTAAAATCGTAGCCACCAAAGCCGTGTTGTCACTCAGAGCATCCTGAATCAAATCAGAAATGCTGGTATTCAATTTGTTTTCTAGTGAATTGATCAAGCTTGGTGTGATCAGTGCTAACGTTGTAAATTCGCCTAAAACAACTGAGTTACTTGAAGGAGTTGCTTCAGATTCAACTTGCTGAATTACCCGTGAAGAAAGTGCTTGTTGTGGGTCATCTTCAAGATCAATCACCCGCACGCTGTCACCAATCGCAGCAGAAAAATCAGGTGAAATAGTCACAGTGTAATTTGATCGTGGGTGATTGTAATAAGCCAGAACTTTTTTCCCCCACGTCAATAGCCCCGCCGCTGTGTTAATGTTGGTATTTGAAGTAACACCTTCAAGATAATTGGCATTGCCTGCGTTATATTCATCATTCGCGGTAGCGTCAAAAATCCACTCACTACCACTATTTGCATCTGCAATCGTTGTAGTGCCATCTGAACCGCCAAGAGGTTTAAGCGCAGTAATTAAGCTTGTATCAATTGTTTCACGCTGAATATTTTCAGCATTGAAACGATATTCTACTCGTTTTCCCGTACTCTGATCGCCTAGCTCACTGACAATATCAACATATTTATTGATTACCTTACCCTGACTAACTTCGACATACGAACGAATCTCTAAATCAAAGTCTTGAAGAGCAGTTTGTAGTAAAGAGTTCGCAGTAGAAGTACCGTTAATCTCATAACTAGCACGCCCGCTGTCATCTTCACTCTCACCAGTGTATTCATCAGAATTGATGACGAAGTCTGAGTCTCCCAGCAGGTACTCCATAACGTCTTGAGACGTAGGGTTCACCATTGTCTTTGAATCAGGTACAAGGTGCTTTAAATTCCAAAGTAACAAATCATACGCCGTAATACTCTTCAGACCAGTTGACCTGTCAACTTCCACTTCAGAAACACGGTAACAGTGTAAATACCCATCAGCGTTTTGGTGAACTAGATGTACACCTGTTTCCATAATTGGATAAAGTGAAGACGGCCGTGGCACGTCCATAGTTACATAGCTATTCCATTCTTTAGTGTTACCATTCAGAATCTCACTAACAGACGTGTCGTCATCACTGGTGGAGTCCTCAGACGCAATCTCTGTATGAATTTCATCATTCACGAACCAATCACTCTGACTATGGCCACCCACCGGCGTTGCGGTTGAGATGATTTTATCTAAAGCGTTATTGAAAACATAATACATCTCAAATCTCCTTACTTGTACGTTGGTCTATATGTCATAGCCCAGTCTGCTGTAGCAATCGTTGGTGAAATAGCAATCTCAGTCTCTTCACCGCCTTGTAGACTTGGCCAAGAGCTACCAATAGATAGCTTGTCCATATATTCAGCGTCATCTTTATAGATTTTGTGCTCTTGAAAATCAAATTTAAGTGTGTTGTCACTGTCAGCAATTGGCGTTACATCTTCAGTGTCAACGGCTTGATAAACCTTCAAATCATACCCAGACATCACATCATTTTTGTAATAAACGGCGTTGCCCTTAGAAGTGCTGTCATAGGTGTCTAAGCCTTTAATGTTCATCTTAGCCGTGTGCATAGCAATTTTGGCCAAAGAAAAAGCGTAGCTAGATGAAAGTGTCTTGCTACCGCTCTTTGAAAATCCGTTCTTCTTGGCTTTGTGCGTGCTACTATCAAGCTCTTCTATCTTATAGGTGTACTTGTTACCCACTTTTCTGATCCTGAACAGGCCATAAAAATCACTAAATGATGATGTACTAGTATTTGCAGGCGTTGTCACGGTTTTAGCCTGAGCAACGCTCTTGCTGCTAGTGGTTGTATAGTACCAATTTGCTGCAGCCAGTGCCTTCAACTTTTTAAGCTGTTTCTTTTGAGCTGTAGTCAACTTCTTCTTTTTCTCAAGCTTTTTCAACGTAGCCTTGTATGACTTGATTTTA
>NZ_JAGYGS010000078.1:0-11611 GCF_018991185.1 Lactiplantibacillus sp. 7.2.4 | reverse complement strand
TCTGATAAGCTCCGTTCACGCAGGGCTTCTTTTTCTTCCCCGCATTATAGCATGCCTTTAATTATCCTTCGACTATTTTAAATTAACTTTCTAATAGTTCTAGGGGACGCACGTTTTTTTGTACTAAAACAAAGGTAAAAACTAGTAGACATAATCAAAATATTTTTTGATCATGAACCGTACAGTGTGCTCTTCTCAATTGATAACAAGGCCTTTGGTGCAAACTGTGAGCTGGGTCCTGGGAGCTTGCTTCCATTCATTAAAAGTCCCGTTTATCGTCTCTTAGTGCAGCTTAAAATACCAACGGTGGGCCCATTTTAGCCACCTCGCATGAATCTTTATATTCAACACAATTTGTAGATCAATCAGATCGTCCACCAATTTGCACGGACACCACATATAGTGCTATAATGATCGCCTAACCACTATATATAGAAAAAGGGCGATGATTAGTTACGGAAACCATAAATATTCTCTACATCAGTTTGAGCGGCAACACGAAATATTTTATTAGCAGACTGACAACATACTTTGAGAAAGAACGTCATGTTCGGGTTAGTTCAATTAATGTTAAAGAACACCCTGAATTCACCACTCTTGACCAGCCGTTTGTTACCTTCCTACCAGCCTTTCTTAAAGGTGGTAATGGGGTTAATGACGGTTATACTGAAATATTAACCACTATTTTGGGAGATTACCTCGCGTACGAAGGCAATTACCAGCATTGCTACGGTATTATCGGTAGCGGTAATCGTAATTTTAATAAGCAGTTTGCACTCACGGCTAAACAATATGCTAAACGCTTCGATTTTCCTTACATTACCGATTTTGAGCTACGTGGCACCGCACACGACATTCCTCGCATTGCCGATGCCATCTTAACCTATCGCAATCAATTTTGTTTTCAAACAACGAAGGAGTAATCCCTAATGGTAACTAGCACCCCAGAAATGGAAAATACCTATTTTTACTTAAATAACCTCGTAAATATCCCAAGCAACGGAGAAATTCCGCTACATTATGATCAAGAAGCCCTAAAGGCTTATTTCGAAGAGACAGTTAAACCGAAGACCAAGCAATTTGATTCGTTAAATGCCAAGTTAAATTACTTGGTTGACGAAGATTATATCGATCCAAGTATCCTGGAACAATACTCTCACAAGTTTGTGCAGTCCTTGTTCGACCAAATGAGAGACCATCACTTTCGTTTTCGCAGCTTTCTCGGTGCCTACAAGTTCTACACACAATATACCATGAAAACTAATGATGGCCAGCAATTTTTGGAAGACTTTGTCGATCGCGTCGTCTTCAATGCCCTCTATCTCGCTAATGGTGATGAACAACTTGCCAATGACATTGCCGATGAATTGATTTCACAACGTTATCAGCCTGCCACCCCCACGTTTCTCAACGCGGGTAAAAAACGGCGCGGTGAAATGGTATCATGTTTTTTAATCGATGTGGCCGACTCCATGCTCTCAATTGGACGCGGCGTTAATTCTGCCCTTCAACTATCTCGAATCGGTGGGGGCGTCGGCGTTAACCTGTCAAACTTGCGCGCCTCAGGTGATCCTATTAAGCAGATTTCCAACGCCTCGTCTGGCGTTGTACCAGTGATGAAGTTACTTGAAGACTCATTTAGCTACAGTAACCAACTCGGGCAACGGAACGGCGCCGGAGTGGTTTATCTCAACGTCTTCCATCCTGACATCTTACATTTTCTGGATACCAAAAAGGAAAATGCGGACGAAAAAATTCGGGTGAAGACCTTGTCCCTCGGTTTGATTGTTCCTGATAAGTATTATGAATTACTCAAGACTAACGAACCAATGTATCTTTTTAGTCCCTATGATGTCGAACGTGAATATCGTACGCCATTTGCTTACATCGATATCACCAAAGAATATAACAACATGGCCGCTAACCCCAATATTAAGAAGTCAGTTTTTAACGCGCGGAAACTAGAACAAAAGATTTCTCAACTCCAACAAGAATCTGGTTATCCTTACATCTTGAACATTGATACGGCCAACCAAACTAACCCTGTCGATGGCAAAATTATTATGAGTAACCTTTGTAGTGAGATCTTACAGCCTCAAGAACCGTCAAAACTTGATGATGACCTATCGTACAAGACAATTGGCACCGATATTTCATGTAATCTCGGATCAACTAATATCATGAATATGATTGACTCGCCGGACTTCGGTCACTCAGTTGAGGTTGCTGTTCGTGCGCTCACCCTCGTAACTGACACAACCGACGTTAAGGAAGTACCAACTGTTAAACATGGTAACGAACTTTACCACACGATTGGATTAGGGGCTATGGGTCTGCATACTGCCCTTGCACGCCACCAAATTGAGTATGGCTCACCAGAGGCCCTTGAATTTACTGATGCCTACTTCCTAGCTTTAAACTACTATTCACTCGTTACGAGCAATCGAATTGCCCGTGAACGCCACGAAACCTTCGCTAAATTTGACCAATCAAAGTACGCTGATGGCAGTTACTTCGATCAATACTTGAACGCAGACTTTAAATTTAAGAGTACCAAAGTTGCAAAAATCTTCAAAAATATTAAATTACCATCTGTTACAGATTGGAAGGCACTCAAGCAAGCTGTGATTACTGGCGGCCTTTATCATCGTAATAGACTCGCTGTGGCACCGAACGGGTCAATTTCGTACGTCAATGAAACAAGTGCATCACTTCATCCAATCACACAATTAGTAGAACAACGTCAGGAAAATAAGGTAGGCTCAATCTTCTATCCAGCACCTTACCTGTCTAACGAAACTTTGCCTTACTACACACCCGCATATGATATTGATCAACGAAAAATTATTGACACCTATGCCGTAGCTCAAAAGCACATTGATCAAGGCATGAGTCTGACACTATTTATGCGTTCAGTTTTGAAACCTGACCTTTACGAGTGGAAGGACAATAACAATTTAAAGATGACAACCCGAGACCTTAACCGGTTACGGAATTACGCCTGGACAAAAGGCATTAAGTCACTTTATTACATTCGAACGTTTACAGAAGACGATGAAATTAAAACGGCAAATGAATGTGAATCATGCATGATCTAGGAAATTCACTTGGGGTCTTACCGTCCGTTTAACACACCGGCATACGTTATTGGGTCACAAGACCCATATACCCATGAATCCTAATTAAGGAGACGAACAAATAACGATGGACTACTTATACTACAAAGCAATTAACTGGGATGATATTAAAGATAATTTCGATAAATACATGTGGGAACGACTCACCACTAACTTTTGGTTGGACATTCGGATTCCCATCACGAATGATCAAACGGCTTGGCAACAGCTATCAGATACTCAACAACAGGCCATTACTCGTATGTTGGCAGGTACATCAATGTTAGCCGTCTACCAATCAGAAGTTGGTACCCCTGCTATTCGCCACGATCGGCGAACTCAACAAGAAGAATCCGTATTAAACACCATTACCTTTATGAAATCAGTCCATGCCAAAAGCTGTACGACCATTTTCCGGGCTCTGATTCCGGGTAACGGCGGTGAAAGTTTTACTTGGGCAGATGATAATGCCAATCTGCAAGCTGAAATTGACCAACTAGCCCAAATGAGCACTAGCGATATGGCCTTACAGAAAAAAGCCCTTTTTATTCTGACTGAAACTGGGCTCTCGTTTGGTAAATACTGGACAATACTTCAAACACAGGCTCTCGTTAATACTTACCAAATGTTGGCTAATATTCTCCGCGGTAGCGCTCTTTTTAGTGCTTATATTGGTTACAAATTTCGCCTCAGATTTGAAGAACTCACTGTAAGTGATCAAACCGAACTGCAGTATTGGATTAATACACAGTTTGATCAACTCATGCAAACTGAAAAAGACTTCTTAGAAGCTAACCTTGACGATGCCACCGAAGCCATCAATCTGGCCTCCTATGGTGCCAATCATGCGTTAATGTCACTTGGCTTTAACGCTGTCTACGAAGTTCAACCGTCTTCACTAGTGGCGCAACTCAAAGAACTGATGATTGATCAAAATCAATTTTTGCAACAGGTAACGGCTGCAAACAATGAATCGGACACTGAAAAAATGACCGATGACGACTACGACTTTTAAGGAGTATTCAACTAATGAGCTATAAAACAATTAATTGGGACATCATCGAAGACGAACTTGACGAATATGTATGGGATAAAGCAACGGCACAATACTGGCTGGATACGCGAGTACCTGTTTCTAATGATTTACGGGACTGGCGGACACTCTCTGGCACCGAAAAATCGGTTATCAATCGGGTGGTGGGTGGATTAGCCTTGCTGGACACACTCCAATCTGAAGAAGGAGTCGACGTGATGCGGCCCGACGTTCGGACACGAAAAGAAGCAGCAGTCCTCAATGACTTTTTGATGATGGAGTCAATTCATGCCAAAAGCTACGGCACTATTTTGACATCTTTGAACGATCAAGCCACTGTTGACGAAGTATTCAAATGGATGAACAATAATCCCAGAATGCAATACAAAGCCAAACGGATCAATGATATTTATCAAACGGGAAACAACCTTGAAAAGAAAGTTGCAAGCGTCTTTCTTGAAGGAATTTTGTACTACACCAACTTTTTTACCCCACTTTGGTACCGTGGTAACAATAAGCTGGCAAATCTTTCTGAAGTTATCAAACTGGTGATCCGCGATGAATCTGTTCATGGTACCTACCTCGGCTACAAATTTCAATTGGGATATAACGAGCTATCGGCGACTGAACAAAAAACATTCAAAAAGTGGATGGATGAGTTGCTCGACGATCTCCTTGAGAACGAGTTTGCGTTCACCGAAGAAGTTTACGCGCCGATTGGGTTAGCGGAAGACGTTAAACAATTCGTTCACTACAACGCCAACAAGGCGCTCCAAAATATGGGCTTTGAATCCCGCTTCCCCAATGCTGAGATTAAAGATATCAACCCAATCGTAATGAACGGAATTTCAACCGAAACGGCCAATCATGATTTCTTTTCACAAGTTGGTGCTGGCTATCTAATGGGTAATGCTGAAGCTATGAGTAGCGGCGACTATGACTTCTAACATAGGCTTCTAGGCATAATTAAAATTAAAAAAAGGCTAATATCTACAGGAAATATTAAAGTAAAGCCCCCTGAGTTGTACTAGTCCCTGTCAAGTTGTCATTTGAAATAATATAAGTTTTGCTTTGCTTAAACGGCCTCATTCCAGTGTTCCGCTGGGGTGAGGTCGTTTCTTGCTGGTGAACGATCTAGTTGATTAAAATAGTTGATGCCTTCTTCGACCAAGGCCACTAATTCTTTATAGGTAACTGGTTTAGCGTGTCGATCAATCCAGCGCAATTTGAACTCGTTCCACCAACGTTCCATTGGTGCGTTATCATACGGCGTCCCTGGTCGTGACATACTACGGGTGACTTCATGTTGCGCCAAAAAGTTATTGAATGTTCCTGATGTGCATGCCGAACCTCGGTCAGTATGCACTACAGGGTGGACGTCACCCGCAAAATTAAAGGCCCGTTGAAAAACCTGAACTTTTGCCTTCGAAGTTTCAGTTTCACTTAATTTATGGGCAATTAGATGGCGACCGTAAAGATCCAGCGCGCCACTCAAACGCACTTTATACTGACCGTTAACACCATAGGTCAATTCCGTTGAAGCAGCTAACCAAACCTGGTTTGGTTGGTTAACGCCAAAACGCTGATTTAAAACATTATCTTGTAAGTATTGCTCCTGTTGTTTGATTCGTGAATGCTTTTTCTGATGAACCTGGCAACGAATGCCTAGCTTGCTCATAATCCTCTTAACTTGCTTTAACGTCACCTGTTCGGTGACGGCCGGGTCTTTTCTGAGATTAGATAATATTTTGGTACTACCAATACTTTGATGATGCTGGTTATACCAATATTGAACCCGTCCAGTTAAGAAGTTATCTCGAATCCCCCAATCCGTTACGTTACGATGTACCTAATGTCTCCTTCCTGAGCTGTGGTATAATAGATCAAACGTGTGAGACATTAGAGTGTGACACAGTAACTTTTAAATCTTAATCAGATCAACTAGTTGAGTAGTTTCCCAGAAACTGACGTCAGAATTAATATGATAAGAAGGAAAATATATGAAAATTGGTTATGCTAGGGTGTCGTCTGAAAATCAGAATTTAACTCGGCAGATTGAAGCTCTAAAAAAGTCTGGTGTAGAGAAAATATTTCAGGAAAAAGTTTCCGGAAAATCAGTTCAAAATCGCCCTGAATTGCAAAAAATGTTAGAGTTCATTCGTGAAAAAGATATTGTCACTGTTTTGGATTTAGATCGACTTGGTAGAAATGCTCAGGACATTACTGACACCATTAACTTGATTCAACAAAAGGAAGCCACACTAGATGTTTTAAGTTTACCGAGTTTCACTGATATACAAGATGTTAACTTACGTGGTTTATTAACCAATTTGGTTTTTGAAATATACAAATATACAGCTGAAGAAGAGCGCAACAAAATTCATGCTAGGCAGAATCAGGGAATCCAATTAGCTAAGGAGCGCGGGGAGTATAAAGGAAGAAGGCGGCAATATAGTCCACATGGATCAAAACGCTACCTATATAAAAGGGTAGTTCAAATGCTCAGGGATGGAACGAATATTGCACAAATTGCAAGGAGTACTGGCGTACAACGACGACAGATTTATCGTATTAAAGAATATGCTTTAAAAGTTGGAGACTTAGGCACTCCCAAAAGGGAAGTGAATAGTTAGGGCCTACAGGACAAGTTAGTGTTTTTTAGGGACCATCGGTCAAATAATAAAGCACTTACATTGATAAAACATTTTGGAGATGAACTATGTTTTTTAAAGATTGGACAAAATACAATAGTTTCGAATTAGTTATGATTACGTTGGGATGTAGCATTTATGCGTTCAGTCTAGATTTAGTCTCTATTCCAAGCGGCTTGGCAGACGGCGGTCTGAGCGGAATAACTCTGATTATTCGTCATTTCTTTCATATTAACTTGGGAATTAGTACTTTATTTCTGAATATTCCATTGATACTAATTGGGTTGCGCTACTTAGGCAAGCGCATGATGGCTTACACTATTTATGGCACCATTTGTTTATCACTATTTCTAATAATATGGTCACAGCAGGCTCTGATTCAACCACTACCATTGAGAAATGATTTATTATTGTCATCACTGGTTGCAGGGGTATTATCAGGGTTGGGAATTGGTCTGGTTTTTCGTTATAACGGAACTACTGGTGGTAGTGATATTATTGCTCGGGTTGGCCAGAGAAGTTTTGGATTTTCTTCGGGAAAAGGAATTTTGATTATTGACTACGTAGTATTAGGGCTATCACTATCATACTTAGATCTGTATCACATCGCGTACTCGCTAATTGTTAGTTTCGTATTATCTAAAGTAATTGATATGGTCCAAGAAGGGCCCAATCGTGCTAAGGTATTATTCATTGTGTCAGATAAAAGCCAAAAAATTTCCCAATTAATTGATGTTTCTTTAAATAGAGGATTGACATATTTGCAAGCTGAAGGTGGTTATCAGCATGATCAAAAGCAAGTGATTTATTTGGTGGTTCAACCGCGGGAAATTCCACAATTGAAGCAATTAATTAAAGCGATTGATGAACGGGCATTTGTGACGGTACTGGATGCCCATGAAGTGATTGGAGAGGGCTTTAGTTATCAACGCAAAAGATACCATGTTAATTGGCAGCACAGTAAAGAATAAAAATTAATAGACGTTTTAATATGAAAAAACGGCTATAATCTACTAGTCACTGATTAGAAAATTGTTGTTTTGATCACGTAGAGCAGTTGGGTATTGAACAATAATATATGTGAAAACGGCCAGGATTCAAATTTTATAGTTTTACTATTGAGACAGACTTGAAACCAATAGGTGTATTTTTTACAAGCCTTAAGTTTTGACAAGTATCAAGTAACTATTTTTTGAAATAATGCGGGGAAAATTATGAAACGAAATATTCAGTCTATCGGAAATACTATGCTCAGTATTATCAGTAGTACATGAGACGAGAGAGAACTTTTGGAAACGGTTGCTTAGATAGGTTGTGAATATTTTTTGAGTAGTATGGGTGGCTTTTTTGAGTAAGTTAAGTGACAGCATTGATTGTTATATGATTGTGTATGTCCTAAATGGACACAAGCAACGCTCCTAAGCAAAGCCTGTATGTACTGATTTCAAAAAAGCCCTCTATTCCGCATAATAGAGGACTTTTTTGTGTGCATTCTGCTTCATTTAAACGGACAAGTATACGTCTAAAAGGTGAACGTGTTGTCTGAGGGCGCGTGATTATTTACTTTTTAGTTTATAGTCAAGCTTATCCTTTGTTTCCATCATCGATACCAATTCATCGTAAGTATCACGTGTTTGGGGAGTTAGTGATTCAAGATAACTTTCAATCATCAAAGAAACCATTTCACTAGCTGAACGCTTATCAGCTGTTGCTTTAGACAAAGCCAAAACGGCGTTTCTGGTATGATTATCAACTCGCATGTTTACATCGAAGGTAGGAATTTTTTCCGCACTATCTTCGCCAAAACCTGCTTGCTTTCTAGAAATTGATGATACATTTACGTTTACCTTCTTATCAGGACTTTTTACCTGATTATCATTATCGTGTTTCAAAAGTCCTCCCATATTATTCTGCCTCCAATCTAGATATTAATTCAGTAGCAACAGCCGTATATGCGCTGTGAGTAGCTTTATCCCAAACAGAACGACTGCTTTCAGTGATTCCAGTAAGGTCGTATCTCTTTACTCTTTCCATAGCAGTAATGACATTTTCAAATATGTTGTCTTCCCCAAATTCTTCTACGGCCTGTTTAAGAACGGCATTGTCAATAATTGATTGCCCTTTTGTAAGAACTGGAAGAATACCCGCTACATCTACTTTTGCTCCAAATTCGTCAATTAAATTCGTTTGTAAATAGCTTAAGAAACTTTTTGCTCCCAGCAATGCTCTTTGCTGAGTTTGTAGCATAACAATGATCCAATCGCAGCACATAAAAACGTTATCGTTTGTTAAACTCATTGTAGGGCTTACATCAAGAAACACGAAGTCGAATTTGCTAGATATATTTGACAAAGAGTTTTTAAGATAGCTGACTTTAGCTTTTTCATCAATGTCTTGTTTATCAACCCACCGACTGAATAAGTTCATATCAGCAGCAGCTGGTATTAAGTCAAGATCGTTCTTAATGTTAATGATGCCGTCATTTAAGTCTTTTCCGTTAATTAGTAATGCGAAAAGAGATGGGTCAATTGTGATGCTGGAATTTTCGTGACTTTTTGTTTTTATCATTAAATCAGTTAGGTTTGCTTGAGGGTCACAATCTACCATAAGCACTTTATATCCCATATTTGATAATTCCCAACTGATTAAGGCTGTAGTAGATGTTTTACCAGTACCACCCTTTTCATTGGCGCAACTAATTATCATTTTTTAAAATTCCTCCATTTGTACACGGTACACGGTGTACTGTGTTATATGTACAGTGTACCGTACTCAGTACACAATGTACAGAAAAAATACTTAACAATTGAATGCGGAATGACGGCTTTTTTATGAAATTATTTAAGTGTACAGTACACAGTACCCAATACACGGTGTACAGTTTACAAGATACGGTGTACGGTGTACAGTGTACTGTACACAAGAAAAGTTGACCAAAAATTTGATAACTGATATAATGATAACCGTAGTCAAAATAGAACAAAAAAAAACACCCACCGATTCCCGTCGGTGAGCGCCACACAAAAGTCAACCCATTTAATGACTATTATATCATGGCCGGTGCGATTTTTAAAGCCCTAGGGGACAAGCTGGGGTCTAAATCCAAGGGGACACGTTTGCCAGTGCGACTTCAATAAGTCTGGCTATACCACAACAAGGCTATCTGTACGGCTGGGTGGTGAATGGTGAGCGCGACCATTAACGGCGCGGGTGGTAAAACGAAGCTTCGGCTTGGTGCCACTGATTAGTTGACGATCGAACAAAAATAAATACGTATTGCCAACGCCTACTAGGGCGTTTTTTAGTAGGTTAAACCGAAAAAGTAGGTTTATAATGAGTGGTGGTAGCAATACCGCAATTGTACAGACAAGCGACGGGCGTTAACGACCGACGAACTAAGGGGCAACTTTTAGTAGTAGAATTGTACTCTGGTTCAGTTATTCCAAATAGCTGATTCCAGGGAACAATTCTGCGCTCAAAACGTCACTCCCTCTAAACTGAATGGAAAACCATAACCCGTCAAGTCAAAACCAACATTAGAATCAAGAAAGTTGATGATTTAAAATGCTTGATTTAAGAGATTGTGAGATTGCTTTTACCGGACGTCTATCTACCATGACTCGGGATCAAGCTTTTAGTTTGGCGAAAGTCTTTGGGGCGAAACCACAAAATTGGGTTACGAAACAGACAGATTATTTAGTGGTTGGGTTAATTGAGACGACTTTAGGTGAGGAGCCCATCACAAAAAAGTTATTGACGGGAACACCAACGATTTCAGAACGGGATTTTTTGGACTGGTGTCAGGCACGATTGGCGCAATGGTCTAGGAGTTTAGGCGGTTAAATTCACAAAGTGAGTTTAATGATTTTTGGGGGATTTTTCATCTAGACCACTCCTCTCCCGTCAAATTGCACAATAAAAAGGCCTACCCAATTGAGGATAGACCTTTTTACTTTATTCAGCTTTGTCATCTACTTTAATCTCAGCACTAGTTGAGGTCACATTGGAAACGTTCGCACTAGTTGGTGTTTTATCAGCTTGGCTAGCGGAGTCCACCTCGTTTTTAACATGTTCTAAGGTGCCTGTCGTGTCCTGTGAGACGTTTACAGTTTGTACGTCTGTAATTACACCTAGCATACCTAAAATGGTCAGAACCGTGTCAAGTGGTAGATTGCAAATTCGGATTAAATTTGCAATCTACCACTTGACATAGGAGCTATACGGTAATCAAATGTTTGATACCCTTATAAAATAACTTAGCGGCCCATGCTAACGATTATCTCTACGTTGGTATGAGCCGCTTATTAATAATTTGATTTAATCAACTTTTAGTAAAATGGGTAATTAAGGATTACGTGGATATGCCGAGTATCACCCCATAAGTCCCCTTTATCCTGTATCTTTTAGTTTGTATTGTTTAAGTTCGTTTTCCCTTGACGTAAAAATTCTATTCCACCAAAGATTAATGTCCAGCAGATTGCCCCAACGGCCCCAACAATATCTTCTGGGATGAAGAACAGGCTGATGAAAATGATACCGAAGAATAATATAGTTAATGGGCTGGTAATTTTATACCATGGCATAATAAAACCATTTGGTAAAAAATCAGTGGAAGCCCGGTATCTTCTGTGAGCAACTAATGTCAATGTGTAAACAATAATATACATATCACTAGACACGCCGGTTACGATTGTAAAAACTGAACTGATGGCAGTTGTTAAACTCATAATCGGAGTGATTAAGACTAGCGAAGCGGTAAAAGCAATTGCAGCGGCAGGGACGCCACTGCTTGATATATTAGCAAACATCTT
>NZ_JAGYGS010000077.1:0-13979 GCF_018991185.1 Lactiplantibacillus sp. 7.2.4 | reverse complement strand
TCAAGGTCAAAATCAGCCAGCTGAGAACCGCTGGAAACAGTGCAAGTTACCGTAAACTTGCAGTCGTGGCGCCGTCCTACGCCGGCTTTCAGGCATTCTAGGCAATGGCCGGAACGTGGTGGACACAGATTTAAGCCGACAACCCACGTCTTAAATACTGGTCTTACACGTTGCCTGCGATATGGATGAAACGTGTTCTGGTCAGACTGGGACTTCCGGTTAGCTACGCCAGAACGCCAAGCGGAAGTTCGCCGCTTAACGTTCTAGCTAGGCTAATCCTCAGTCTCAACCCGTCTGAACCTCACACTCTGGGAATCACTGAGCCTTGCCCAGAATACCTTCCAGCCGGGACAGTATTCGAAAGGCGGACATGTGTGGACTCAATTTTTGATGAGAGGATCGTTGATTCTTAGTAAACAGCCATTTTGGCAATAAACTGTGAGATCAATTTCTGATAGAACCTATCATACTCGTGTTCTAATTATAGGAGTCAACAGCATTACTGAACGTTGTCAGAATCTTCTCTAGTCACTTAAAATGTAAATGTCATAAATTTTTAATAGATGACAAATTTGTCAGCTAACTTCAAGAATAGTGTCCATTTAAATTGATCAATAATCTTCAGGAATCATATCAGTATTTATATTGGATAGGTATTGAAGTTCAATAAAGCGTCATAGATGCTAGTTCAAAGTTTGCATGAAGGTTCAGTCACCTAATGTTAAACGTTCAGTTGTTCCAAGATAGGTGGCCGTTCATCTGCCATTCGAGCGGGTTCCCGACTGGAGGGGCTGGCGGACAATGCTCAAGGGCGAGATTCTTCTTGTCCGGGTGAACTTCCCGGGCTAGAAGAAGACTCGTATTTGAAATTGCGCAGTGGGTTGCTGCGTGAGTTCAAATCGATGTCCGCCCTGTTCCAGCGTTGTCAGCCGGCCCCGGAAGTCGGACTAAGGCGCGCATCGGCTGACGAACAGGAATCCACCAACCGGCACGCTTTGATCAGAATTCATAGCAAATTAGCCAGCGCCATGTGGCAGATTTTTGTAACTGAAGACCAGCAAAAAGGAGGTCAGGTTAACGGTCGTTGGGGTTGGTTTATTAGTATAATGGTAGCGTAGTTAATTCAAAAGGATGTGAGTGTCGATGAAGTATGAATGGCGGAAGCAAGAAAAGACGTTGTATTCGACGAAAAAACAAGCACAATTACTGACGATTCCAGCACAAACGTTTATGGCGTTACACGGGACTGGGAACCCGAACGGTCCGGCGTTTCAGGCACAATTACAGACCCTGTATCTAGCGGCATACGGCCTGAAAAGTGCGTACAGACAATACGCCCAGACTCAGGCCTGCGAGTTTGACGATTACGTCGTCTTTCCACTCGAAGGCGTCTGGTCACTAACTGAAAAGGGGCAGCAACTCGACCATTTAGATAAAAATGAATTCAGTTATGACATCATGATTCGGATTCCTGATTTTGTTCCTGAAGACTTGATTGAACCAGCGTTGGCGGCCGTTAAAGCGAAGAAACAGTTGCCGACTGAGCAGATTCAGATTTTGCATTTTGACGCCATGTCGGTCGCACAGATTCTGCATGTGGGGGCTTACGATGATGAACCGGCTAGTTTTGCCAAGATTGACGAATTAGTGGCGGCTGAAAATCAACAGCGTATTAGCAAAATCCATCGGGAAATCTACCTCTCAGATGCGCGGCGGGTGGCGCCTGAGCGGCTGAAAACGATTTTGCGGTATCGGATTGCTCCTAAATAAGTTGTCGCTCTCAGGCTTATGGCTGTCATTTGTGAGACGTTGTGCATATAATTAAAGAATGAAATCACATATAAAATTATAATCGTGGGGGTATCATCACAATGACACAAATAAAAATTAGCGCGCGTTTGAAAGCATTGTTGACTGCTAAGGGGTTTGCGGATAAACAGTTCGTCTTAGTGACCGACGATGGTGGGGGCAAGTATTCGTTGCACGGTGGCGCCTGCAGTATTGGGACGAAATTTACGCTGATCGTGCTCGACCAGCCGGATCCAGAGTATGATGTCGCTGTAGACAATAACCAGCAGTTGGCATTGTGGACCTCAGCTTACGACTTGATTTTCTTTAATGACGGGATTCAAATGGACTACGACCAGGGGCGCATCTCCATCAAGGATAATGCGCACATGCTGGACAATGCGGTGCAAATTGCCAAGGGCGCCGAAGTGCTGGCGGCGTTTGAACAAGGGGTACCAGCAGATAATTTGACTTGTTAGGTCGCAGATAATGAAGAAGGAACCAGTAATGAAGGCAGTTGTTTTTGATGATTTTGGTGGTCCGGATAAGTTGCATGTCGCTGAGGTGAAACGACCCACAACAACGGCGGAGACCGTCCTCGTACGGGTGACCGCGGTGTCCGTCAACCACGTGGATACGTTCGTGCGTAGCGGGGCGTTTAAAACGCCATTAGCGACACCCCATATTGCGGGGCGGGATTTAGTTGGTCGCGTGGTCGCAAGTTCACAAGCGGATTTTAAAGTTGGTGACCGAGTCTGGACGAACTCAATGGGCTACGAGGGTCGGATGGGTGCCACGGCTGAATATGTGGCGGTGCCAGTTGACCGGCTGTACCATGCGCCAGATGGTGTGGACGGCTTGCAACTGGTTGCGGCGGTGCATTCGGCAGCGACCGCGGCCATCGTCTTGCACGATGTGATGCAGGTTCAAGCTGGTCAGCGGTTACTCATTGAAGGGGCCGCTGGAAACGTCGGCCGCAAGTTGATTCAACTAGCGACCGCTGCCGGCGTCACGGTGGTCACGACGTCCGCAGCCCGCGACTTCGACCAATGCCAACGACTTGGAAGTCAAGCTTGTTACGATTATCAGGCTGGCTTTGAAGACCAGCTGGTGCGTGACGAGTGGACGTTTGATCATGTTATCGATACGTCTGGCCGGGTCGCATTGGCGACTAATCTGGACTTGCTACGACTGGGCGGTGAAGTCACGCTGATTACCGCGCCGAAAGACGATCAATTCACGTTTGGCGTGCGGGCCTTTTACATGGCGCAGAAGCGAATTAACGGCTTTGTGATTAGTCATGCCACGGTTGATCAGTTGGCGCGGGCGGCAGAAGTCTTGAACCAAGCTTTTAGCGCCGGGCAATTGCTAGACGACCAAGTTAGTCAGCAGCATTTTTCAGATGCCCCACGCTGCCACCAGTGGCTGGAAGACGGTCAGGACGGGCACCAGCGCTTTGTTTTGTTACCAGATTGATGAGAGTTGAATCGACTGCTGGACTTAGCGCGGTTGAACCCAGTGTGGCCGAAAATTATCGGTTGTCGTGAGATAAAGCTTAATTAAAGTGTTACTGATCATTGGCGTTGATGGCTAAAAGCTGTTGGCGCCATTTTCAATATTCAGACCATTTATTGTCGATATGGCAGCATTACAGCTAGCCTTTGAACAGGTCACGGCTAGTTGGTGTGGCCTGTTTGTCGCGCCCAATTTTCCACTGAGATTGGTAGCTTGTACGCCTTACAATTTTGACAGCTAACTGACGAGTCCCCCCACTAATATTATGAATCTGTTTGACCATCACACCGCCCAAAAACAAAATTATTGATTTAATCTCGCACCAACCCTCGCAAAGGAAGTTCGACTAAGTAACCCGATAAAAGCACTCAGGATAACGCTTACACGAACCCGCCCGGTTTGTAAATATAGTTAACGTTATGTATTATTAGCGCCTTGGTGTTGAAGCTCGATATAATGAAAATGTGGTCAAAGGAGTCGGCATTTAAATAAATTAATTAATGGTTAGTGATTGTTGGGGGAGGTTGCCACGAAGTTAAGTGCCAGTTAGTTATCCAATCAAATTACATCAGTCGCATTTATAATGACCACCGTTCTTAGTTGATGAAAGCTTAACAAGCGCTGGTAAATGAAAAAGGGGGATTTTATATTATGAAGTCAATGTTAGGACACTTATTAATGGCAGGCACCTTATTAGTTGCAGGGAGCATGCCGATTGTGGCAAACGCCGCCGAAAACCGGAGTGGGAGCACGAATCTGCAAGCGGAATTCACGAAGAGTACGTCGACCGTCACACCAGTTGACCCGACCGACCCGAACACACCAAGTACCGGTGGTGATGATAATAACGGTGCGACACCTGGTGGAGACTTGTCTTTGATTTACGTCTCCAAATCGTTAGGATATGGGACGCATGAAATCGACGTTTTAAATGACCAACAGTATACGCCGGATTTGACGAGTGCCAACACCAATTTATGGAAGGGCAACATGGTTGTCGAAGTTTCGGACGTTCGTGGGACTAACGCCGGCTGGAAGCTGACGGTAACGGGGTCTAATTTGACTGGTGTCGACGGTACAACGGCGAAAGGTGCGACGCTGAGCTTGCCTAAGGGTGACGTTTCCAACAGTGGTACCGATGCAAACGGTGCCGTTGCGACTGCTTCTGAAGTGGCATTGAACGGGACAGTGGGTTCGAGTGCCGTTTTGAATGCAGCTAAAGGCGGCGGTGCCGGGGTGACCGTCAGTCAATTAAATCCAAGCAATTTAACGTTGAATATCAAAGCGAACACGGTTAAAGCTCAGACCTACAGCGGTAACTTGAACTGGACGTTGAGCGATTTACCAGCTGAATAACTGGGTCGATGGGACGGTGACAATCGCCCCATGTACATACGCGAGTGTCGGGGGTGAAAGGATGCAATTAATGAAACGAATCATGGTCGCGCTGGCCTGCTTGGTATTGGGGTTACAAGCTGGGCTCGTGACGAGTTTTGCGGCGGGGGATGCCAGCAGCAAGTCTAGTAGTCAAGCGAGTCAAAGCAATGACATTGGCTTTAGTGTCGCTGCTAAAATTCCTAGTAATCAGCTTGATCAGCATCAATCGTATTTTGATTTAAAGATGACGCCGGGACGCCAGCAAAAAATTCAAACGACGATTTATAACGTGACCAATGCTGAAATCAAAGTTCAGACGGCGATTCATACCGCCTACACGAATGGTAATGGGATCATTGAATACGTGACGCCAGCCAAAAGCTTTGACCCCTCACTGAAATATCGGATGTCACAATTGACGACGATTGACGGCCCGAAGACGGTCACGATTCCAGCGAATGGGTCCAAAGTTGTGACGGCGACAATCAAGATGCCGAAAGCTGCGTTTAATGGCGTGGTACTCGGTGGTTGGTATTTCAAACGCGTCAGCAATAAAGTCACGGGACACGTGAAGGGATCGATGAACATTGCCAATCAGTACTCTTACGTTATCGGTCTGAAGTACACGATGGGCAAATTGCCGGCGCCACAATTGAAGCTAGATACGGTCACGGCCGGGATGCAAAACTACCGGCGAGGGATTTTTCCACAACTACGTAATGTCAGTGCGGTGATCGTGCCCAAGCTGACGCTCAAAGCGAAGTTGACCAGCAAGAATAGCGGCAAAGTGGTGAAGACCTTTAGTCAAAAGGACGTGCAGTTAGCGCCTAATTCCGTCTACAAAGTGCCGATTCTGACGGGAACGAATCGGTTACAGGCCGGCACCTACCATGTTCATTTAGTGGCGCAGAATCAGGACCATCGCTGGGTCTTTGACAAGGATTTTGTCATCAGTACGGCCGCTGCGGATAAGTACAACCAAGCGTCAGTGGATAATTCCGGCATCAATGTCGGGTGGTTCATTCTATTTGGGGCGCTAGGTATGCTGATTATTGGGTTGATTGGCGTCTTGATTTTCTTAAAGATTCGTAAACGGCGACGTGCATAGTTTAAAGTGTATGGAAATGGGGGAAGGGTCATGCCGATTAAACGATGGCGATTAATAGTAGGCGTTGTGCTGGTGCTAGGCTGGCCACTGTCCGCTCAGGCGGGTACTCAGGGGCGAACTGAGATCAGTGTCGGCTTTTATGAGACGACGTATGACGCTGACCGCATTATTCCAGCGCGCGATATTCCGGATGGCAGACGGCCCTATGTTCTCAAAACGACGAAACAGCGGCCAGGAATACAATCTCCAGTGACACAGCCGACGACCGGTACTTCGCGTCAAGGTCAACCAACGAACACGATTGCGGGCTGGCCGACAGCCTTGGCGAGTGGGCGGTTACCGCAAACCAGTGAGCGCGCCAGTTTATGGGGATTACTCGCTGGCATGAGTTTATTAGCCGGAACGCTGCTGGGCGCACTTTACCGGCAATTAAAGGAACAGTTTGGGGGTGACGCTGGTGTTTAAACAAATTATGAAAGGACTATGGCTAGCTGGTTTCAGTCTGGTTCTAATCTTAAGTGGGCTGAGTTTAAATGCTGGTGCGGCGACCCTAACGGATAAGATGACGGATGTGAAGTCGAATGCCGCCTTTCAGGTAACCCCAAATGGGAACGTTGTTGGTAGTAACGTCGATGAAGGGTTGTCGACTTATCCGTCCGTGTCAGCGATTACCGCCAATTATGCCGATAATGGCCGAATCACGAAGCAGACGACCAAGATGACGGTCACCATGAGTGGGACGATTGGCTTAAGATCCAGTAAGTCAACGATAACTAAGGCGTACTATGACATTATGACCAAGCCAGCGAGTGACAGTTTTACCGGGACGACGTTAATGACGACTACGCCAGCAAGTCTTGGGAGCGGTAATTCTTTCAGTATCAGTTCATCCAAACAAACCCAGACGTTAGCGGTCAATTTTCAAAATATCAAGACCGCACTCCCGATTTATGTCGGCTTCCGGATTACCGTGAATGGGCAAGAAGGAACGTATCAAGTCGGTAAGTTTTCTGCCCAGACACTGTCGCCTAAAATTACCGGGACGCTCTATTCTACTGATACGGTCATCAAAGGGACTGGGACCCCCGGCAACACCATCAGCAGTAACGTTAATGGCGTGACAACGACGGTCGGTAGTGACGGTACGTATACCTTGAATCTCGGGACGGCGTTAGGTTCGTTGTCTTCAGTGACAGTGACTGAAGTGGATGAGGTGACTGGTGACAATGGTACGGCGACGGCCACTGTGACGCCAAAGAAACTCAATATCACGAGTTCGAAGACGGCTGTGGATGTCTATCCAGGTGATTTGGATTCGTTGACGAGTGACTCGGCGGTGGTCGCGTGGTTGGTCAAGCAAGCAGGCATCGTTGCGACCAATCCGGATAGTGCGACCGATACGATTACCTATGCAACTCAGGAGACGGGTCTAGCTAGCAAATTAAGCGCGTTAGCAGTTGGCGGCAGTACCACGATCAACGTCTATGGTAAGGGGAGTTCCGGACTACAATCGGATGCCAAGACGATTACCGTCACCATGTGCGATGGCACTTTGAGTCTCGGCACACCCCCAGCCAGCCTGACGTTTGGAAGTTTGACGATTCCATTCAAGGAGACCCTGTATCAGCCGACGAGTAGTTGGAACATTGTCGTCAACGATACGCGTAAGACTGGCTCAACTTGGTATCTCCGCGCAACGGCGACCGCGATGAAATCTGCGACGAGGACCCTTAGCGGCAATCTGATTTATCTAAACGGTAGTACCAAACAAGTCTTGACGAATACGTCTGTGACGGTCGCTTCCGGCAGTAAAGTGGCGGGCAAGACCGCGACGACTGCCACTAGCGACTGGTCAGCCAGCAAAGGGATTTTACTAGACGTCCAGCCGAGCGTTCAAGTCGATAGTTATAGTGGATCCGTTAATTGGACGTTGCAGGATACGCCGTGAGTGATTTTACAGTGCGCCTATTAATTGGACCCTGTCGATTAATGAAGGTACTGATTTGGTGAGCGTCCACCGGGAACATTCTAGTGCAGATTTTTGGTAGGCGCAGGAAGTGAATTGCTCGCGAAACAATGAATTGGATACCGGTGTGGCGGGCGTGGTCGGCACGACTAGTTGGTGTTGAATCGATCAGACAATAGTCTGGCCACTAAATCTGAAAAAATATGCTTGCTTCAATTGCAACTAATAACGCTTGAACATTGTCAATTCAGTGTTCGAGCGCTTTTTAGTTATTGACATCCTGAGCCGTGAAAGGTAGGCTAAAAAATAGTTGGCGAGCTGCGTTTGAAGCTCACGTCTGCTGATTTTGCGAGATTATCGCAACTAATGAGCGCCCATACTGACCAAAATTTAGAAAAACGCTTACAATAGTAAGCAGTATTGTGATATTTTTTTGACATTAGACGTTCGGAAGTTCACTTAACAAATAGATTTTAATCCATTGAGAGGTGGTTGTATGGCAATAGTTTTCTTCGTATTGTCTCTAAGTTCTGGCTTGTTTGAAATGTTATTTCTAATGATTGCGTTTCGAGAATATGTCACTTGGCGCATCAGCATCGTCTGGGTCCTCCTGATTTTGCTCGTGCAGGCGTTTGGTGAGGGGTGCACGCTGCTCTTTCCGCACGTGCCACTGGTCTTTTTCTGGATCATTCCCTTAGTCGCGGTGAATACGTTCATGAGTTCACGTCTGTTATATACAAAATGGTTACTAATGTTACCGGTTGCAATTTTTCTAAACGCGGTCAAACGGCTGATTAGTGCCGTGATTGCGGTTGCGGCTAAAGCGCTGATGGCACCGACCGCACCGATGCTATTACGGCAGGCGATTGGCTTTGACATCACGGCGGATTTAAATATTTTGGTCACCGTGATTGTCGACTTGCCAATTGTTTTGGCTCTGGCATTCATGGCGCATCGCTGGTTAGTGCGGGTTTCGGCAGCTGACTTTTTGCAGCGGGCACGGGTTGACGCGAGTGATTATTTGCTCGTGCTGTTATTCTTTATCATTTACGTGATTGCGTACGTTTTTGCGATGGAATGGACAGTCAATTCGCAGACTTACATGGCGATTGCCGCCAGCGTCACTTTTGGCATCATCGGCCTATACTTAATTAATAATAAAAACAGTCATTTGAATGACGCCCAATTATTATTAGAAGTCTCCAATTATAACGAATTACTTAGTCACCACAACCGCGACTTACACCTCTTCAAGCATGACTATCAAAACGTTTTACTCAGCTTGTCTTCGTTTATTAAAAATGACGATATGCCGGGGCTTAAACAGTATTTTGAAACGGAAGTCTTGCCGAGCAGCGTCCGCTTGAATCAACAGTCAGAACTCGCAAGCCTGAGTCGCTTGGCTATGCCGACCATTAGCGGGCTGATCTATGCCAAGCACGATGCGGCGATGACGCAACACGTTAATCTGCTGGTCTATATTTTAGAAGATGTTGAATTACCCAACGTCCCACAAATTAAAGTCGTCCGGATTCTGGGCAACTTGCTTGATAATGCGATTGATGCCGCATTGCGGGCGGACCAGCAAGTCAAGCTGACGGTAACCAATCAGGACGAGCACACGGTAAGTTTTACCGTTCAAAATCAAATTCTGAATGATGAGACTTTGGATTTGTCGGTGATCAAAAAGAGTCGGTTTACCACCAAACCTGGTCATTTGGGTTATGGCTTAAGCAGTATTGAACAGTTGACGACCGATAAATTACAGGTCAATTATGCGATTGAAGACACGGATTTCGTGGCGGAACTGATTGTTGAAGGTTAGCGTCGATTACGATAAACTGATAGCAGAAGTTGAAAGGAAATGAGTCAAATGGCAACCTTAACCAAATTACCCAACATTGGACCGACCTTAGCCAAGCAGTTAGAAGCAGTCGCGATTACGTCGCCTGAGCAACTCTCGACCATGGGTAGCAAGGATGCGTTTGCGGCCATTAAGAAAGTTAATCCGCACGCTTGCATCCAATTGTTGTATTCGCTGCAAGGCGCGATTGAAGACAAACCTTATACGCAACTGCCAACGGCGACACGCGAGGATTTGAAGCAATATTTCAGAAGCTTGTCTGAATAGTGGCTTAGATTTAAGATGGATGAGTGTGTGAATCGATTGGTTGTACGTAATATTTATTAAAATGGTTCGGCTTCGGCCGGACTTTTTTTATTTCTTCAAAATAATGTGGACTGATTAACCCAATCATTGGAATGGAATCTGTCGTTGTGGTTGGTCTTAAAGTTAAAGACAAGTAGCCCAAAATTGCTTGTCATCAATAGTTGCTAATTGATTAGCGCTATGTTTGGTGTAAATGTGTGGCGCGACGAGTAATTAAAATATCCGTTGTCAGTAATCAAAGATTGTTTGATTATCAACAGCGGATATTAAAATGCTGATTTTAATAGCTGACGTCAAACGTCAATGTGTCCATGTTGGATTAGCCGTGTGATGGTGGACGAATGTGAACTCATGGCGTCAGTGCTTGTTCATTAGCAACGCAGCAATCATTCTGGTGAATCCACAACCTTGGCTGTCATCGGGTTGTCATTCTTTTTTACGCTTGAATGCGGTTGTCAATAAGCCGAACATTCCAGTTAATCCAAGAATGACTAGTCCCCAAACTGTAATTGTTCGTGGCGTATTCTCGCCAGTTTGTGGAAGAATTGCCCCTAATTTGGGCGTGGAAGTGTCCTTGGCCGTTGCCTTAGCAACTTTGGCTGCGGCGGTTGGTGTGCTGACACTGCTGGTTGTGTCGGTTGGTGTATCGGTGTTTGCGACTGATTCATCTGCACGCCTAACCGTTGTGACAAGCCGTTCACTCGTGGCTGATTGGTTAAATACAGCGGGAGCAGTTGCTGACTGAAGGGGAGTTGATTCTGTTGAGTCGGCTGGTTCATCAGAGTCGGCTGGTTCATCAGAGTCGGCTGGTTCATCGGAGTCAGCAGGTTCTTCAGTGTCAGCAGGTTCTTCCGGATCGGTCGGTTCTTCGGGGTCAGTCGGTTCTTCCGGATCGGTCGGCTCTTCCGGATCGGTCGGTTCTTCAGGGTCAGTAGGTTCTTCGGGGTCAGTCGGCTCTTCCGGATTGGTCGGTTCTTCAGGGTCAGTAGGTTCTTCGGGGTCGGTCGGTTCAGTTGGGTCAGAAGGGTCCGGATTCCCAGGTACTTCCGGATTGGTTGGCTCAGCAGGGTTCTGTAGATCAAAACGATGAGATTCACCATTGTTGATGCAGACGTGGTCAGCGATAATATTACCGTCAATGTTGACATTACCGATAATCTCGGCATTTGGAGCTAGGATTGAGCCGACAAACCTTCCTGCCATGACGAAGTTGTACTTCAAGTGGTCGTCACCAAAGTTCCAGAGGATGACAGATTTGTCAAACTCAGTTCTTTCAGAAGATGAGAGAAACTCGCCATCTACCTGAATCTCTGTCTTGGTTTCAAGGTTAACTTGGGCCCCTTCTGCGACACCATCCAGATCATCGATGACATTAATAATGAAGGTCGGTCCACCCGTTTCAACGCCAAGAATATATAAACTTTGTGAAGCTTGTAAGACACTCAATGGGATGTTGGCATAGATATACTTTTCACCATCTGCGGCGGCCTTTTCATAAGCTTTTGAAACGTCGATGGTCCGGTTATTCATATCAGAGAAATCATAGGTGATACCATCGCTGGTTGCCTGGTCATAATAGTAAGCTGCTTTTTCGCGGAGTAAGTCGAAATAGGCAGCCATATCGATATACACGCTTCCGTCGCTATCCTTGAAGACCTGGTCGTCAGTAACGTTGTTCAATGTGACACCGTTGATAACGGCTTGACCATTTTCAGACCCCACTGAAACAGCATCGCCGACGTGAACGAGATTACTGTTACCACGGAATGAGTTCGTTAAGAGTGATCCGAGTAGGTTGGCAATATAGTATAAATCGTTCTCATAGTTACGAGTTCCAAAGTCTGTCTCGCCTGAAATCCATTCGATGGTGGCGATATTCCCATTGGTATCGGCATTAAGGGTCGTGTAACTTGCGAAAATATGGAACAGTGAGGCAATTCCCAACGCATTATTTTCATGAATATACTCGATATCAATACCAAGTTGTTTTAGCCGTTCATCGGAGAAAATCGAACCTAATAGTTCTGCCAAAGATTTTTGAGACGATTTCTTAGTGACAACGTTCTTACTTGAAGTGCTGGTCGCTTTTTTCGCTGACGATGAACTTGACGACTTGACTGTATTCGCAGAAGAAGTCGGCTTGTTCGAAGCTCTAGATGAATTTGCAGTCGAAGCTGCATTACTTGAAACTGTTGAAGCATCAGCAGTCGATTCAACTTCATTGGCAGTCTGTGTGGAATCGGCCCCCGAGTTTACTTCGTTGATAGCTTGTGAAGAAACAGAATCGGCTGATGAGTTGGCTTCACTGGCAGCTTGGTCGGAGTTAGCCGTTGAACCGGCTTCACTAGCAGCTTGGTCGGGATCGCCCGTCGAACCGGCTTCACTGGTAACCTGATCAGAGTTCGCTGTCGAGTTAGTTTCACTGGCAGCTTGGTCGGAATTGGCCGTCGAACCAGCTTCACTGGTAACTACTGAAGAATCGGCCGTCGAACTGGCTTCACTGACAACTTGTGTCGAGTCTGCAGCCGAGCTAGCAGTGCTAGAAGCAAGTGTGGTATCCGCAGTTGAATCATCTTTGCTAGCAGTTTGAGCGGAATCAGTGGAAGTAGCCGTGCTGGCGACTTGTTCTGTCTCGGTCGAACTGGCTGTACTTGAAGTTGCCAGTGTCGACTTGGTAGTTTCGGTCGTGTCAGCGGTTGAAGTAGGTGCTGTAATTGCGGAATCAGTAGTTAAAGTCACGTGATTGACGGTTGGCGTAGAACTAGAATGGCTGGTGGTCGCCGTAATTGTGGGTGAGGTGGAATTAACCGTAGCTTGTGTGTCGGCCTGGGCAACGGTAGTCATACTAAGGACACCGGCGCCAAGTGTAACTGCGCTGAATAGCCAGATTTTGCCTTTTTTATACATCTTGTAATTGGTCGTGACATCGCGGTTCATTTGTCTCATCTTTATTCGCCTCCATGCGTGGTTGACATACTGACATCTAATCATCTTTATAATGTAAGGCTAATTGAAAGCGTTTTACGTGTCAAGAAATACATTAACCATACGATAATAAAAATCTAATTGACGAGCTCAGTTTATCGGATTTTTAGATGGAAACAAATCCCGCTATACCAGTTATTAAAACGTATTAATGCGAAAATCAACCGTTTGTAAGGTGTATACCATGAAAAGTTCAATGTCAATATGCATTACCTGTTTTGACCAGTTTAACCCCGTTTTGTATGAAAAGAGTAGCTTGGATTGTTTTGCCAAGCAGTAATAATCCTAGGATTATCAACAACTGATGGTCATAAACGACAAATTCGCTATTTTTAAACTGACAAATGCAGTTGTAGCAACGTTTATAGTGGCTATATGCACGACGAGTTGTTAAATGCCGGAAAAAATTGGATAACGGAACAAATTTCAAAAAAATTGTCAAATTTCTTAATTCATCGCTCGAAAACGCTCTTTTTTGAGCCGCATTACTCATCAAATTATTTTAAGAAGAGGTCCTATCGATTGAAAGAATCCAAATTTGATTAAAAATGAATGCCGCCAGATTCTGGTTAATTAACGTTGTGGTTCAGGAGATCAAGGTGGATCATAAGAATCATTATGCGCGAGAAATTCATAGGTGATGTGAATTTCTGCGGTTTTTGATAACTAAAAACGCAGTATCATTGATAAAAAGTAGTCGGATAGTGAATTTGGAAACGTAAGTTGGATGAGCTAGATCGGGTGGTTCGCCGAATAGGTGAAAAATGGCGGGCTGATAAATCGAAAGACTTAAAATGGTAGCTAGTAAAATGGTTTGCTAGAAAGTTCGTCCCCGGATTACGTTGGATTAGATTGAGAGAGATGTTGCAACCGGGCGTTTAATCTTAAACTTCGCTAGTCAGTCTCAGCCCACTCATTGCAAGGCTCGTGTGTGTATTAATTGTGAAATAAAATTGATTTGGTAGAATCATTAATATACGGCAGTATTAGTTAGCATTATAAATACTTGATTAGAAAACACAAATGGTATTACTAGTTTATATCTGATAGAATGGGCTTTATTTTTGTGT
>NZ_JAGYGS010000076.1:0-14019 GCF_018991185.1 Lactiplantibacillus sp. 7.2.4 | reverse complement strand
ATGACCGCCATTAACGTGTAACGTTTTTGATTATCTGCTATTCAATTAAACCTAACAGGACTACTTATCAATCACCGAGCGCTGAATCGTCTGTCCATGGACTTGCCGTAACCGCGCTTCACGGTAGAGATACAAGTACTTGGCGCGCGCTAACGCAGTCTGAGTGACGAGTTCACTCGTATTGTTGTCGTAGACCGCCTCTTGGTTCTGCTTAGCGCGGTCCCAGTCCACCTTAGCCGCATTCAACGTCGTCAATAATTGCTCATCGTACGTTGCTTTGGGGTGCTTGATCTTCTGTTTGCGTTTAAACATACTAACACCTCCGAATTACATCTCTTGGCGACCTTCAACCGCCTTAAACAGGGTCATTTCATCCGCATACTGAATATCACTGCCGACTGATAACCCGTGAGCCAGCCGCGTTACTTTGATGCCGGCGGGCTTAACTAGCCGTGAAATATACATCGCAGTGGCTTCACCCTCAGGCGTGGCGTTGGTCGCGATGATGACTTCTTCGATGGCTTCATTTTGCTGGAGCCGTTTCAATAAACTGGCAATGTTGATATCTTCCGGGCCCTTACCGTCGATTGGCGAAAGCACACCATGCAGCACGTGATACAACCCGTTATATTCCTTGATTTTTTCCATCGCCATGACGTCCTTGGCTTCTTCCACCACCAGCACAGTGCTCTGGTCGCGCGACTTGTCCTTACAAATCACACACGGATCATCTTCAGTGATATTGCCACAAATACTACAAAAATGCAGGTCCCGTTTGGCCGCAATCAGCGACTTAGCGAACTCGGTGACATCATCACCGTTCATATCAATCGTATAAAACGCCAGCCGTGTCGCCGTCTTGCCCCCAATGCCGGGCAACTTCATGTAACTATCGATCAACTTCGCAATTGGTTCTGGATACTGCATGTGCTTACCTCGTTTTTACTGTAATCCCTTAGTATACTTGCCCATCGTGCTCTGTGTCTGGTCATCGACCTTAGTCAACGCGTCGTTGACTGCGGCTAAGACCAAATCTTGTAACATGTCGACATCGTCTGGATCAACGGCGTCGGGGTTAATCGTGATATCTTGCATCTTCTTGTCGCCAGTGAAGGTCACTTTGACCATGTCGTCAGGCGCTGACCCGGTAAACGTCTGTTCATTTAGAGCAGCTTGTTCGGCCGTCATTTGTGCCTGCATCTTTTTCATTTGTTTCATCATACTTTGCATATTTCCCATTCCACGCATCATAATTATCAGTTCCTTTCATGGTTAGTCTGGCTGAACCTCGACTAGGTCGCCAAACATGTTCTTCGCTTCTTCAACAACGGGTGCTTTGGCCGGTGCCTGCTTCTCAGGAGTGGCACCCCCTGGCTGATGAGTCGCCAAGTAATCCTTACGAATCTGCGGCCATTGCTCCTTAGGTACACACACGATCTTGGGTGCTTGACCCATCAAGCGGTCCAATCCATTACCGAGCGCATCAATCAGTGTCTGGTCATCGATCGCCTTTTGATAAACGAACGCGTAATCAAAGGCAACCACAACGCCATCCGCACTCGCAGCAACCGGCTGAGCAACGTGCATCAGCGCACGTTGGGTCACACTCAAGATATTCATCAAATCGGTCCAAACGTCTCTAACCTTCAACAAGTCATTCTTGGTCGCCGCACCCAAAATCGGATAGATTTGGCTAACGTTGACCTTTTTAACAACTGGGCCACTGCTCGTACGCGGTTTCGCTGGCGCAGGTTTAGTATTCCCACCACCTTGCGTTCGCAACGTTTTAACTTCATTTTGCAGTTGTTCAACTTGTTGTGCGAGCTTGTGCACTGTTGGATCTTCTGGATTGACGGCCGCGGTAGTTGTCGCTGGCTGAGCAGTTGCCGTTTGACCATCCAACTGCGCGAGTTTGACCGTCAAAACTTCCAAGTAAACGTCGGGATGCGTCGTGAACCGCATCTGCTGCTGAATATCATTCAGTGTTTTGACCATCTGATACAAGACTTCGGCGTCGATTTCCTTGGCAAAAGCCTCAAACTGTTGGTCATCTTCGCCCATGGCCACACTGTCGACCATTTCAGGGGCCTGTTGATAGAGTAACACGTCTCGCGTATAACTAATCAAATCTTCGATGAAGCGGTTCGCATCTTTACCTTCTTGTAAGATTTCGCGCATCGTCTCCAAGGCCGGTTTGGTCTCGTGGTGCGTCACCTGCGTCACATAATTGGCCAGTAACTGCTTGGTGACACTCCCCGTGACCATCAACGCATCATCTAGGGTGACCGTGTTATCCCCGAAGGAAATCACTTGGTCCAAGATACTCAATGCATCCCGCATCCCACCTTCAGCGGCCGCCGCAATCACACGCAGCGCTTTTTCATCGTAGGTCACGTCTTTTTCATTCAGGATGTAGACCATTCGATCATAACTATCCTTGGCCGTGATCCGCCGAAAGTCAAAACGCTGGGTCCGCGAAATAATCGTTAACGGAATCTTATGTGGTTCAGTAGTGGCTAAAATGAAGATGACGTTTGCCGGCGGTTCTTCCAACGTCTTCAACAGTGCGTTGAACGCCCCGGTCGACAACATGTGGACTTCATCAATAATATAGACTTTATAATCCGCCTGGGTCGGTGCGTACTTGGCCTTATCACGGATATCACGAATTTCTTCGACCCCGTTATTGGAAGCAGCATCGATTTCGATGACATCGTTCAACTGCCCCTTGGTGATCGCCGTACACGTCTCACATTCATTGCACGGCTCCCCGTCAACCAGATGGTGACAGTTGATGGCCTTCGCAAAGATCTTAGCTGCCGACGTCTTCCCAGTTCCCCGGGGACCTGTAAACAGATACGCATGGCTCGTCTGGTGGGTCATAATGGCATTTTTTAACGTCTGGGTAATCATTTGTTGCCCGACGATTTCATCAAAGCGTTGGGGACGCCAAACCCGATATAGTGCCCGATACATGCGATTCTTCCTTTCTTACATCAGTCATATTTATGTTTTGTTATTAAAAAATCATTGGCTTGTGGTTCGTCAGTCGGCTCAAGAAGTCGGACTAAGGCGCATACCGGCTGACGAACAAGAATCCACCAACTGGCACGTTTTAATCAGCGTTAATGCTGAACAATCACCGACACAACGAATGTTACATTACTATATTAATACCATCTGTATGTGAATGCGACCTCAACTCAGTGTGCACGACAAGTCGTCATCCAAGCATCGGCCGTAAAAGCCAGTTAGGTTAAATAAAAAGCTCTCAACCGAATGGCTAAGAGCTGTTACATTTCATAAAAACAAAAGGCACAAGATGAAGCAAACTTAGTGCTGCTTCCTTCCGGACCTGACACGATTCGTAAATCCACCCTTGCCTTTTGGCCTTGCGGCAAATACTATAATACATGATTTTTCTGATAATTACCAGCCATCCGCCTAATTTTTTTCGGCAGCTGCTCGGCGGGCTTTCTTCGCCGCTTTCTTGCGTTTCCGAATGTCACGGAAGAAGTTTTCCAGCATCTCACCCGCTGGCCGTGCTAGAATGCGCTCATGGACCGTCACCTGATGATTCAAACGCGTATCATCCATCACTTGATATAAACTACGGACGGCGCCGGCTTTCGGATCCCGCGCGCCAAAGTAAAGTTCTGGTACTCGGGCATTGATGATCGCGCCACTGCACATCAAGCAAGGCTCCAAAGTCACATAGAGTTGGCAGTCTTCTAGCCGCCAACTATGCAAATACTCGCAAGCTTCTTGAATCGCAATGATTTCGGCATGCATCGTGGCATCTTGACCATGCTCGCGCAAGTTATGGCCGCGGCCAATGATTTCACCCTGGTGCACGATCACGGCACCAATTGGGACTTCACCAATCAGGTAAGCCATCCGCGCTTCATGCAACGCTTCTTGCATCCAGTCTTCCGCTGTTGGTTCTGCCACGACTATCCCTCCTTTACACTCTGCAATATATAGTAGCCTTTATCCTTTTTAATAATCTGACAATTACCAAAAGTGGTCTGCATCAACTTCTTCGCAGAGGGCGCCCCCTGCTTCTTCTGTAAGACAACGGTCAGGGTTCCGCCCACAGCGAGTCTTGAACTAGCCCCGGTCAACATTGCATCAACGACGGCCTTACCCGCGCGTACTGGCGGGTTCGTCACAATGGCTGCATAGTTGGTCGCCGTGACCTGCTCGTAAACATCCGACGTAAAAATATTAACGTTGGTGATGCCATTTAAGGCGACATTTTTTCGCGCCAGACTCAATGCTAATTCGTTGACGTCGACCATATCGACAGTCCGTTCTGGCGACTGATACGCTAACGCCATCCCGATTGGCCCGTAGCCGGTCCCCAAATCAAGAATCGGCCCATCCGGTAAATCGGTAGCGTCAAAGGCCGCTAGTAGCGTCCGCGAGCCGTAATCGACGGTCCGCTTAGAGAAGACGCCGTTGTCCGTTGTAAATTTAAATTGGTGATTAAAAATTTCAAAATTCCACTGCTTTTCATCATGCACAATATCCGGATTGTGTGTATAATAATAGTTGGTCATATTTATTTTCCTCTGAATTTCTGGTCTATATCTATGATAACTGATTCAACGAGTGAACCACAAATAATTTAAAAAAACTTTTCGTCGGTTAAAGGCTGACACTGACACAACATCTGGGGTTTGTGATTTTTACCACGCCCTAGATGTTGTGTTTTTTGATTGTTTTTTTCACCACATGTTGTATACTAAATTTATCAGAAAAACGAGTTAGGATGATGAAAGATGAAAAAAGTTACCGTATTTACTAAAAACAACTGCATGCAATGCAAGATGACTAAGAAGTTCCTTACTGCGCACAATATCGCCTTTGAAGAAAAGAATATCAACACGAATCCTGAATACGTGGATTACTTGAAAGATCAAGGCTTCCAAGCAGTTCCCGTTGTTGAGATCAATGGCGAAGACAGTATTTCTGGCTTCCGTCCCGATGCTTTAAAACAATTAGCTGTCTAGTTTACCCGCGCTTTTTTGCGTGGTTACATAGCTGGTTTGTCTTACAAAATATCATGAACGACCCACAATCAGTTGGACGATGATTGTGGGTCGTCGATTTTGCCAGTCACTATTATTATATTGTAGAAAGAGGATTCCTTATGACCTTAAAAGATTTAAAAGACGTTACGTATTATGACTTGAATAATGAGATCAATATTCCCGTTAATAATCAGATTCCACTCAATAAAGACCAAGATGCACTCGCGGCCTTCCTTGAACAAAACGTTAAGCCCAACACGATGACCTTTGATAGTCTCAAAGCCCGGTTTGACTACTTACGTGAACACGACTATTTGGAAACCCCTGCCATCGACAAATATGATTTTAGCTTCATTGAAAAGCTTTACGATTACTTGCGGTCCCAAGATTTCCATTTCAAGACATTTATGGCCGCCTACAAGTTTTACGCCCAATACGCGTTAAAGACTGACGATGGCGACTACTACTTGGAAAACTTCATCGACCGGGTCGCAATGAACGCCCTCTACTTTGCGGACGGTGACGAAGGTCTTGCCATGGATTTGGCTGACGAAATCATTCATCAACGTTACCAACCGGCAACACCGAGCTTCTTAAACGCTGGTCGCGCGCGGCGGGGCGAATTGATTTCTTGCTTCTTGATTCAGTCGACGGATGACATGAACTCAATTGGCCGGACCATCAACTCCGCACTCCAATTATCACGAATCGGTGGTGGGGTCGGTATCAACCTCAGCAACTTACGGGGTGCCGGCGATCCCATCAAGCATATCGATGGCGCTGCTAGTGGTGTCGTTCCAGTCATGAAGTTATTGGAAGATAGTTTCTCATACTCCAATCAATTGGGACAACGCCAAGGTGCCGGGGTCGTTTACCTCAGTGTCTTCCATCCAGACATCATTTCCTTCCTCTCTGCTAAGAAGGAAAATGCCGATGAAAAGATTCGGTTAAAGACGTTGTCACTCGGTGTGACCGTTCCTGATAAGTTTTATGAACTAATCAAGGCGGACGCTGACATGTACCTATTTAGTCCTTACGGGGTCGAACGTGAATATGGGGTCCCATTCTCATACGTCGATATCACTAAGGAATACGACAACATGGTCCAAAACCCGAACATCCGTAAGACTAAGATCAAGGCACGTGACCTTGAAAATGAAATCAGTAAGTTACAACAAGAATCTGGTTACCCATACGTCGTCAACGTGGACACCGCTAACCGCGACAATCCAATCGATGGCAAAATCGTCATGAGTAACTTATGTTCTGAAGTGATGCAGGTCCAAACACCATCACTGATCAACGATCAACAACAATACGAAAAACTCGGTACCGATATCAGCTGTAACTTGGGGTCAACGAATATCGTTAACTTAATGGCTTCCCCTGACTTTGGTCACTCCGTTGAAGCAATGGTGCGGGCCTTGACGTTTGTCACTGACCACTCCAACGTCGACGTTGTGCCTTCGATTCAAAAAGGAAACCATCAGGCTCATACGATTGGTTTGGGTGCGATGGGGCTGCACGCCTACTTCGCCAAGAACCATATGGAATATGGGAGCAAGGAAGCTGTCGACTTCACGAACATCTACTTCCTACTCTTGAACTACTGGACACTGAAAGCTTCTAACGAAATCGCTCGTGAACGCCACGAAACTTTCGTTAACTTTGAAAAGTCGAAGTACGCGGATGGGACTTACTTCGACAAGTACACGACTCAAGATTGGCAACCGAAATATGACAAGACGGCCGCCCTCTTTGATGGCATCTTCATTCCAACCAAAGCAGATTGGGAAGCCCTCAAGGAAGCTGTTATGCGCGATGGTCTTTACCACCAAAACCGGATGGCAGTCGCTCCAAACGGCTCGATTTCTTACATTAATGATACGACCGCTAGCTTGCACCCAATCATCAATCGGGTCGAAGAACGGCAAGAAAAGAAAATTGGTAAGATTTATTATCCCGCTCCTTACCTATCTAATGATACAATTGGTTATTATAAGTCAGCATATGATACAGATATGCGCAAAGTCATCGACGTTTACGCGGCTGCTCAGCAACACGTTGATCAAGGGATGAGTTTGACACTCTTCATGCGTTCAACGATTCCAGCTGGCTTATACGAATGGAAAGATGGTCGCACTGATAAGATGACCACGCGGGACTTGAACATTTTACGGAACTACGCCTATCATAAGGGGATCAAGTCCATTTACTACATCCGGACCTTTACCGACGATGATGGTGAAGTTGGCGTAAATGAATGTGAAAGCTGCGTAATCTAGTATCTTAGATCTCTAGGAGGATAACAAATGGCAACAGACTTGGCTTACTACCAAAAACTGCTCAGTAATGGCAACTATAAGGCAATTAACTGGGATCAAGTTTCAGATGCAATTGATAAAAGTACCTGGGAAAAACTAACGGAACAATTCTGGTTAGATACCCGGATTCCGGTCTCCAACGATATGGCAGACTGGCGTGAATTAGATGACGACCATCGTTGGGTGGTTGGACACGTGTTCGGCGGGTTAACACTGCTTGACACCTTACAATCACAAGATGGCTTGCAAGCCCTTCGGCGAAACGTCTTAACGTCCCACGAAACGGCCGTTTTGAATAACATTCAATTCATGGAATCGGTCCACGCAAAGAGTTACTCAACGATTTTTGAAACGTTGAATACGCCTGACGAAATCAACGAAATCTTCGACTGGAGTGACAGTGAAGAATTCTTGCAAACTAAGGCACAATGGATCTACAAGCTTTACGATAATATCGATGAAGACCCATTGAAGCAAAAAGTAGCGAACGTCTTCTTGGAAACGTTCCTGTTCTATTCCGGTTTCTACACACCGCTATATTACTTGGGTCATAACCAATTACCAAACGTCGCCGAAATCATCAAATTGATTTTACGGGACGAAAGTGTTCATGGCACTTACATTGGTTACAAGTTCCAATTAGGCTTCAAGAACCGTTCCGAAAAGCAACAAGCCGAATTCAAAGACTGGATGTTCGACTTCCTCTACAAGCTTTACGAAAACGAAGAAAACTACGTGCACCTCGTTTACGATCAAATTGGCTGGTCAGATGAAGTTTTGACCTTCAGTCGTTACAACGCCAACAAAGCCTTGATGAACTTGGGTCAAGACGCCCTCTTCCCAGACACGGCAGAAGACATTAACCCAGTCGTCATGAACGGGATCTCAACGGGGACTTCTAACCACGACTTCTTCTCACAAGTTGGGAATGGTTACCGGTTAGGTCAAGTTGAAGCCATGCAAGATACCGATTACGATATTGGTGAACCAGACGACTAAAACGTCTCGTCAGTACGAACGTTGTTAGTTGGTATCACGGTGTTATTAATTAAAATGCGGCTCGGCAGCGGGTCGCATTTCTGCTAGGAAAATTTATTTTGGGGGTCGTTTCAAATGGCAATTCATAATATTTGTGTCTTTTGTGGGTCCAATTCTGGTTTGGACCAAGCTTTTAGTGATAAGACGGTCGCGCTAGGCAAATACCTCGCTGCCAATGATTATCAACTGGTCTATGGTGGGGGTGACCATGGCCTGATGGGGAAAGTCGCCAAAGCAACCATGACGGCTGGTGGGCGCGTGATTGGTATCATTCCCCACTTTCTCGTCGAACGCGAACTCGCTTTCAAAGAAGTGACGACGTTCATCGAAACGCGTACGATGACGGAACGGAAAGAAAAAATGTTGCATCTCGCTGACGCATTCATTGTCTTACCCGGCGGCTTCGGAACGTTTGAAGAATTCCTGCAGATGCTCTCATGGAGTCAGATGGACATCCATCAAAAACCAATCGCCCTGTACAACATTGACGGCTTCTACGATGACCTGGTCAACATGCTGCAAAAGACCGCCGATTTGGGCTTTGCACCGGAAGCAAACCTTGACCTGTTTATTAATGGTCATGATTTGGACGAAATCTTCGACGGCTTTCAGCACTTTAAACACGTCCTACCGCCTAAATATACGAATTAAGCCGCTCGCCATACCGTTATTCGTGTGGCGCTACGACGCAATGACAACCAAAAGACCCGACGTACACGTCTAATTGAAAGACGGTGCGTCGGGTCTTTTGTTGTGTGGGAAGTTGTGTTGATGGGGCTAAATCTGGGCGCGTGTCAGCTAGCAACGACGCATCCCATTCAACTATTTCAACCGTTTGAATAACCACACTGGTCGGCGTTGGCCAGATTTATGCACCCGCGTATTCACCACCTGCAGCAACTGGAGGATGGTGAAAATCAGCGAATTGCGTTTACGGTAGGCGATGTACTTCGGCGCCCAATCCGTCACATATTTTTCCTTATAGGAACGCAACCCTTGGAACCCATATAGTTGGTACCCGTACTCATAGATCAAATGGGCAATCTTTTCTTGAATAAAACTATACCGGGAGACGCCGACGCCGGATAATGGCGCCATTCCCATATTGAAATAGGCATAGCCGTCATCACGCGCCTGTTCAAACAAGTGCACGAACACCGTATCCATGATGCCGGATGGGGCGGCCTTACTTGAACGCATTAAGTCGATCGAGGTCGTCTGATGATTCCCCTGCGGCATGATGTTGGCGAAAGCAACAATCCGGTGCTCAGGATCATAGACGACGGCGATGGGCGCCTGATTCAAGTACGACTCATCAAAGAAGCCCAGTGAGAAGCCCTTTTCCGTCTCACCGGCTAGCCAACTATCTGAAACGGCCCGCAGCTCGGCCATGACTTCTGCGCTAAACGGTGGTTGCAACACCGCAAACTCATACTGATCACGTGCAAATTTATTCATTAACGCGCGTTCACCGCGGAGCCGTTTACCAGCCAGACTAAAATCAGCCAATTTAACATGACCTTCCTCACCCGTTTTGATGAAGTCAAAGCCCATCTCATGCAGCCGCATCGTCAGCGTCTCGTTGATCTCATAAAAGACCAGCGAGCAGCCATCGCTATCGGCATCATCTAGCAATTGTTCAAGCGCCGCCTGGAGCACCGCCTGATTGCCAAACGGCTCACCCATGATAATTAATTTATCCGCCTTGAGCTGATACAAGAAGATGAGTTGGTCTTGGCCATCAACTTGATAATAGTAAGCTAACTTATCATTCAAGTAAGCTAAATGTGAAATTTCATTACCACCATAGTTGTCGATGACCTGCTTGACCCGCGCGGCATCCACCGTTTGCTGTAAACGCTGGTTGTGACCGCTGGCAAAATATCGATACATCAAAACTAAAATCATGGCAGCCAGGACGAGTCCCAGCACCCCAAATAACCAGAGCTTCTGTGACGGGAAGAATAGTGCTTCGGGAACCGCGTGCCGGTGATGGATCTGCGGCGCGTTGTAGACCCCCACGATCGTGTACAACACGAAGGTCACGACGTAGACACAACCAACCCACAACGTTTGCCCCCACGAAAAGGCCATCCGGTCGCGATAATAGGCGTGCCGTGACAGTGCTACTAACGCCAGAATAATGACTAGGAAAATAATAAATTTCATGGAAATTGCATCATAGACGACTAACCAGCGAATCGTATTCAAAATTGCGACCAGCAGAACGATCACGGTCGGCCAAAACGCCTTTTTGACCCGTCCGGCCGTTCCCAACGCGACCCCAATTAGTAGAAACGCCATGATGATACTACTTGCTTGGTTAATGAAAAAGAACGTGTACGGGTAGAACTGCAAGAACAGTTTATTATTGTACGCGAAGTTGGGGACCGTCGACATGAGCAGCATCAAGAAGCCAGAGACGTACAGAAAGACCGTCAAGACCATCTGAGCGCCCCGTTGCAAGGCTTGCTTAGGAATTCCTGCCAATCGAACATTGAGCCGATGTCCCGTATCATGGACGAATAGCACTAGCCCAATGGCAAACGGAATAATATAGTAGAATAATCGATAGAACAACAGCCAGGCGACGGCATCTGGGCGCGAAACGCCGACCGCTGCCAGGCCAAAAATCATGAAGACGTCAAACGAGCCGATTCCGCCGGGCACCATTGAAACCTCACCAACGACCGAGGCAATCACAAATAACGGGACAACTGCCGCAAAATCAATCGGCAGCCCCATAAAGTTCCCAATCAACAGGAAGAACAGCACGCAGCCGGTCCATTCACCAAATGAGCCACTCAATAAGCGCACGACATTACCTAGTGTCAAGCCATCAAAAAATTCCGAATCATTGACCCGGGTGAAAATAAAAATGGCTGGAAAATACAAGGCCCCGCCGACGAGCCAAATCCAGTAAGTCCCGTACATTTGACCAATGCCGAAACCGTAAACTAGGACCAGCGAAATCATACAGTACAGTGATAGGCCCGAAACTAAAAATAACGCGATTTTGGAAATCGCAAATACGATTTGTTTTTTAGTCGCTTCACGGTTATAAAAGTTAGCGCGCAAGGACGCACCCAGCACGCCACCAAAGCCACCAATATTCGTAAACGTATTGGTGATCCACCCCGCTTTTAGAATATAGCCCAATGAATAGTGATTGGGTAAAAACTTCGTAATCATCACATCGTATGTCAGCATTGGCGTGACGGCAATAATCCCAATCACGACCATACTCAATAGATGCCACCAACTTTGCGAAGCCAGTGCGGTCGCCAACTGCGCACCGCTGACCTCCTTCGCGATTTTGCCGACTTCTGAAATCACAAATAACAGGACGGAGAACACAAACAGCGCCTTAATGATCCCCATGCGTTTATTGATTGCCGCCCCGATTTTCTGTAACCTTGCCTTCAAAAAAATTCCCCCATCTGGTCTGTTTGTTCCTATTATCGCAATCTTAGCCTGTTTATACAACCGTTATCGGCGTTTTACGGCATCCGAGTGCCCGATTGAACTAATAATTTCACATTACTAACTTTAAGCTGAACCACTGGACTTTACCAGCAATTTGCAACACTCATCCATCCTCAAGCAAGCCACCTGATTCTCCAAACCGCAGTCCACTAGTATTCTGACAGCCAAGTAGCCTTTACCCGCGGTTACCGTTTCTGTATAATAATATTTATATACTTACCAAGGGGGAGACACACATGCACCATGCTAAACAGCTTGCAATTATCTTTGCGAGTTTATTCATTTTAACGGGCTGCACCACGACTGCGCAAGATTCTGCCAAGCAAGCCAGCACCAAAACGCAGGTAGTCCGCGTCACGAAACGGACTAAGGCCAACAAGACTGCTTGGGCCAAGGCACGCGCGGCTAGTCGAGCAAACGCCGCATCAGCTAAGGCGCTCAGCTCAAGCGAAAAGCAACTCTCACTGGCCGCTAGTCAGGCTGATTCACAATCTGACCAACTCGCAAGTTCCGCCGCTGCCGTCAAAGCTTCTTCGCGTGCAGCATCCAAATCCGCTGCCAGCGTTGCCGTAGCCGCATCAGCGTCACAGTCCAAAGCTGCATCCGAAGCTGCGAGCGAATCTAAACAAACGGCCCAAAGCCAGACTGGTTCCACTCAGACCAGCCATGCCAACCGGACCTCGGGCGATACCAACACTGCGCAAACGGGCCGCATCGTCGGTAACCGCAATTCAAAGATTTACCACGTTGAAACGGGTCAAAACTACCGGATGGCGGGTAAAAATGCGGTTTATTTTAGTACAGAAGCTGAAGCACAAGCTGCCGGCTACCGCAAGTCACTACGTTAGGGGGAAGCACATTGGGAATCATCGGAACACTTATTTTATTGGCCGCAATCTACTGGGGTTGGCGGAGCTATCGCCATTATCCCGGACGGCAATGGTGGCGGCACGGTTGGCCCGCGCTACTCTTATTGCTCGTCAGTATTGGACTCTTTAGTCTACCGGGGAAGCAGGCACAACCGACAGTCAAAACTAAGACCGTCACCAAAACGCACCTAGTTACCGCAACCAATGATCAAAAATTGACTGCACTTCAAGAAGCGAACTCGGCCTCTGCTAGTAGTTTAAAGCAAGCTGCCAAGCAATTATCAAAAGACAAAACACAAGTCGATAATCAGAAGAAAAAGAACCAACAAGCTGGTGCAACGTCCAAAACGGCCGCAACCACCACTACCGGCAGTAATCCAAGTAACGCAGCGTTGGCCAACAAAACCTATGCAGGTCAACAGACGATCACCGTCAATCAAAATCAGCCAGCGTTTAGTCGTGACGACCTCAGTACCAGCCGCGGCGCCTGGCAAAAATACGGCGACTTAGACCAACTGAACCGGGTTACGGCTGCCAACGCCCTACTCAACCAATCACTAATGCCTAAGGCCGAACGTGAGGCGCTCAACGTCCAACCAACTGGCTGGCATAATAAACGAATCAGCAGCGGCTGGCTCTATAATCGCAGTCACTTGATTGGTTACCAGTTGACTGGTCAAAATAATAACATCAAAAATCTGATGACCGGAACTCGCACCTTGAACGACCCCGAAATGACGACTTACGAAGACCAAGTCGCGGACTATTTGAAAGCCAGTCCCAATAACTACGTCCGCTACCAAGTAACCCCAATTTTCAGGGGCAACGAATTGTTAGCCCGTGGTGTTCAAATGCGTGGTCAATCTGTTGGCAGCAACGCCGTTAGTTTTAACGTTTATATCTTCAATGTTCAGCCTGGGATGACGCTGAATTATAATGATGGGACTAGTTCGGTGAGTCGCTGATTGGGCTTACATTAAAAAAACTGGGAGTGACGCGCACTTCCAGTTTTTTTGCGTATTTAGTTAATGACGGGTAGTTGATACTATCATTGAAGAGACCAAAAACAACAAATTTAGTATTAAGACGGCTAATACGGGGTTCATAACGTACAATCACTGGCTTAACCACGCGAAAAGAATAGTGTCTATTTAGCTCAGAAAATTGACCTGAACATTTTAATACAATACAATAGAGAAAATGAGATGGTTGGTAATCAGCGATGATAAGCCGACTAGAACAAAAGGCATTTTCTTCTATTAGGAG
>NZ_JAGYGS010000075.1:0-14227 GCF_018991185.1 Lactiplantibacillus sp. 7.2.4 | reverse complement strand
TAACACATCTAGGGTGGCACCCTTATTTTGAATGGAGTTCATGATCTTAGTCAAATCATGGTTGTTTCTGCCTAAGCGATCTAATTCAGTGACCATTACAATATCACCCTCACGAATATAGGCCAGCATTTTTTGCAGTTCTGGCCGATTAGTGTTAGCCCCACTTAATTTATCCGTAAATAATTTATCAACGTCTTTTAAAGCCGCTAACTGTCGATCTAAATGTTGCTCCTTGGAACTCACACGCGCATAACCGATTTTAGCCATTTCCAATTCTCCTTTTGGACAGTTCTAATGAACACTTGTAATTCCTAGTATAGCACAGAAATAAAAAAGACCATTAGGGCATACCCTAGTGGCCGTTTTCGGCTTAGTACTATTAATGCAGCTTTTCTATATTCAATGACCTTAGTTCCTCTTAATTTGATTTTTTGTATGGGAACACAATGCCCAATCTGAACTCGTTTTGTATTGCGTACTTCATAGACTTCGTTCCTAGCATGCCACGGCCAACTTGCTCTACAGACTTACTACCTTCAAAATAGTCTTTTTCAAGTTTGCCCATTCTATTTACATAATCCTTGATATACCAAACTTTTCGAGCAAATTGCGCAAGACGCACCAAAGCAACGATCGCGCTGTTATTCGCGCATACGGTATGAACGTGGTGACCACGATCGAAATCAACAGTGTGGCGAAGCTCTTCACGCTATACACGCACCTATCCAAGTAGCAAATAATGAAGACGGCGAAACGTCAAATGCAGGGCTCGTCCCTGCATTTGACGTTTCGCCACCTTTTTGTAAATGGTGAATTGGTGTGCCATCCACATTTTCGCATTTTGACCGGAAGCACCGTTGGTAAATTCTATAATTAATCCGAACAAAAATTAAAAAAAGCCCAAAACGATCTCTTACAATGGTAGTAGCTAATTCCAACCAACTATAAGGAGCGATTACTTTGGGTATCTCTACTTTATCACGTTTTCAACGTGGCGCGCTAGCACAACTAGTCAGTGAAGGTCATCATACTTACCAAGATATGGCTGACGCTTTAGGCGTTGCCAAATCTACCATTCACTATGAATTGAACCGGGTTAAACCTTATGACCCTGAATTGGCCCAACAAGATGCTGACCGCAAAAGACGGGCTTGCGGTCGCCATTCGATTCTAACATCATCATTAGTGACTTTAATTACCAATCACTTGCGATTAACCTGGTCACCAGAAGCGGTCGCGACTGCTTTTAACTTGGGTACCGCTTCAATTTATAATTGGCTTAATCGTGGCTGGTTACCTTTCGAATTAGCTGATCTACCTAATCGAAATATCCGACAGTGTCGAGTTAATGAACACCGTGGCACATTTACAAGTGGGACTTCGATTGAACAACGACCAACAATTGTTAATCAGCGGTTAGCTTTTGGTCATTGGGAAGTAGATACAGTGCTTTCTGGCCGGAAAGCGTCACGAGCATGCCTGGTCACTTTTGTAGAACGTAAGACGCGACTTCTATGGGCCATAAAAGCCCCTAACCGAACTGCCAAGGCCTTAAATAGCGCCTTTGAAAAGTTTATGGGAACCTTTGGTTCCCAAGTGAAATCTATAACTGTTGATCATGGTAAAGAGTTTGCCGATTATCAATCCATAGAACAAGACTATCAAATTAAAGTTTATTTTTGCCATCCATATTCACCATGGGAACGGGGTTCCAATGAATATTTCAATCGACGGTTACGTTGGTTCTTCCCGAAAAAGACTAACTTTGGCCAGGTAACGACAGATGAAATCCTGGCAGCGCTTGAACTTATTAACCAACGGCCATTAAAAATCCATCATCAACAAACTGCCATTGAAAGTTTCCGGGCTTGTTCGGATTAAACTTGTAATTTGCCGTAGTTAAAAATATTTTTCTCCGGTGTTATTTTAAAACTCTGCTTTGTGAATGTTTTAAGCTGCTTTTGCTATATTAGCTATATTGTTGATAAGATTAAATGTCATCTTATTCAGATAAGAGCGAGACATATCGCAAGCAAGAATATCACAAAATGTATTTTTGAATTTGTGTTATGAGGATCATAATAACTTTATTGAAACAGCTCTTTCGAATTTAATAGGTAGTCCACTATTAGTTCCTTATATTTTTCGCGCGTTTTATAATCTTTTTTAATTATATTCACATTCGTGATTTCGATAAAAAAACCTTTAAGACGTCAACTTTGTCTTAAAGGCTTGCTTTAATTAATCTTTATCTGTCGATTTTTCAGCAGCTTCTTTAGCTTTAATGGCATCCATAGGTGGAATCACCTTAGCAGTTTCTTTCATTTGTTGTAACTCAGTGATGTCCCCTGTAAAGTCAAAACAACCAAGGTATTTACCATTCTCATCATGAACTGCATAAAAAGAAATATAAATTTTACGACCATCAAGATCTAGTAAAAATTCAAAATTATCCTTTGTACCAGCATGAAATTGTTTCAATAATTCTTGAACCTGTGGGCGGCCGCCGCCATGATGTAGGCCTAAAACGTTTTTACCAAAGGTCTCTTTAGAACGTTTGTAGACCCGATGTCCATTATCAGTGAACCATTGAAATTCATCATTCTCGTCACAAAATCCCAATTCAAAGGGAATCGTATTCAGAATTGTTTCCAAAACAGGTAAGGCAATATTACCAGTTTTAAAATGTAACATATCTTTTATATCAACGGTCTTTGGTTCTTCAGCCATGTTAATCACCTCATATAAATTTAGTTGTTCCAATTATAAACACACTAACTAAATGTATAGAATTTTAGCTTAAATGTAAATAGAAAATTACGTTGGTTGCTGTTTTATTCTGACCTTAGGGCAATGGCAGCATCCTTTTTAGCTGCCATTCTAGCAGGCACATGGCCACCCAAGACGGTTAATGCTGTGCTGATCAGAATTAAAATTACCCCATGCATGAGATTAAGGGCGGCTACGCCACTTAAGCCGGTAATTTTCTCCAAAATAATATTTGCTGGAAAAGTCAATAACCACGCAATTAAGACACCTAAAATACCTGAACTAAAGGTTGAAAGTTAATATTTCAACCTTTAGTTAAAACGACATCCGTGGTCTTAGTCGGGTAGGCGCCGGCCATCACTTTGTAGTGCTTCTTGAGAAAGCTGGTCTTGCCCTGATTATCAACCGGGTAGGAGGAAACGCCAATGCCCGCTGAACTTGCCAGTGCGCTCGACATGTTCAGGCTGCTAGATTTAGACTGACTCTCGTTAGACAGCCGGACCGGCTTGATCTTACCGTTCACATCGCGTAGCAAGTTCATACCGGTCGTGTACGTAATCCCGACGTTCTTGCTGTATTTTGGATTGAGCTTTTTCACATAGGTCACGTAGCTCTGCGTGATTTTATTAGTATGTTGCGCTTTATCCTGGTCACTGATCTGCGCCACAACGGACTTTTCCTTAGAAAAATGTTCCTTCTTGCTGGTGTCATTGGCCGTGGTCTGGGAGGTGGCAGTTTGTGAAATCGTTACTGGATACTGGGCCAGGGTATTGGATTGCGTTTGATCGATCTGTTTCTGGAACCCATTTGAAAGGGCGAGAACGACTGCGATTCCGATGATGCCAATACTGGAGGCAAACGCCGTCAGGAAGGTTCGCCCCTTCTTGGTGCGGATATTGGTAAACGACAGTTTCAACGCCGTCCAGTAGGTCATTTTCGTCTTGGTTAGATGAAACTGTTCGTTTTCCTCCAGCTCATTGTAGGGGTTCGTGTCATCCACGATTTTCCCGTCTTCGAAACGAATGATCCGGTCGGCGTATTGGTCGGCGAGGTCGGGGTTATGGGTGACCATGATGACGAGGCGCTCTTTTGACAGCTCCTTAATGATCTGCATAATTTCTTGACTGGTCTCGGTATCCAACGCGCCGGTCGGTTCGTCACATAGTAAAATTTCCGGGTCGTTGGCGATTGCCCGCGCAATGGCCACCCGTTGCATTTGCCCACCGGACAGTTGGTTCGGCTTCTTATACATATGGTCTTCCAACCCGACACGTTTCAGCGCTGAAATGGCCTTTTCCTTTTTCTCGGCGGCGGGCACACCACTGAGCGTCATGCCCAATTCAACGTTGTCGATGATACCCAGGTGACCAATGAGATTATAACTTTGGAAAATGAAGCCGACCGAGTTGTTCCGGTACGCGTCCCAGTCGGAGGCTTTGAACTCCTTGGTGGACTTTCCCTTAATAATCAAATCGCCGGAGTCATAGACGTCCAACCCGCCAATATTGTTTAACAACGTGGTCTTCCCAGAGCCGCTGGGGCCAAGGATCGCGACAAATTCCTGTTGCCGAAATGAGACGGACACATCATCTAACGCCTTCGTGGTCGTGTCGCCCACCTGATAGTATTTTTTAAAATGTTGCAGTTCGAGCATGTGATCCCCTCCATTTTTTGAAACGGATGTGTGGGTAAATTCAATAATGTAACCGATTTCACACAGTTGTTTAATTCTGATTATAGGGGTTGGGATTGGAAAGTCAACGAAGAACGCGCCAGTCAAAAAAGACACCGACTGCAATGGTCAGTGCCTTTAGTTAACGATGTCTTACTTTTTATCAACCGTAATATCCCGACTGTTTTCAAGAATCTTAGTCCCCTTGATCGATTGCAGATGCGCAATGTCACCAGTGAATTCGAAACAGCCAAGGTACTTGCCGTCTTCATCACGGATAGCGAAGTATGAAATGTAGACCATCTTACCCTTTAATGGCAGCCAGAATTCAAATTGGTCACGAGTGCCGGCGTGGAATTCCTTGAGGATCTGTTCCACTTTATCGCTGGCTTGCTTTGGGTGGCATTCCAGCACTTCTTCGCCAACTTGTTTTTGCGTCCGGCTGAAAATCCGGTTGCCGTCATCGGTGAACCACTTGAAATGGTCGGTGGCGTCCACGAAGTCAACTTCGAAGGGCAGGGTGTTCAACAGGACACGCAGGGCTTCCAATGGAATATCGCCAGTGGGGAAGTGTAAAACGTCATTGCTGTCTAAAGTCACTTTTTTATCAGTCATGTTAATTTCCTCCTATATATGAAGCGTTGTTAGTGTTCAGAAGCACCGGTCGTGGCGTCAGCCGCAGCCGGTTGGTCTAAATCAGAAGAGTAGTCACTGGTCGTTTCCTTTGATGCCCCCGTAGTTGCATCATCGTGTTCGGAAGCACCAGTGTTGGTGTCCGTTTCCGGCTTTGGATCATCTAAGTCTGATGAGTAGGTGGGCACATCGTCTGATTTCTGAGATGCGCCAGTAGTGGCATCCGCTAGTTTCTCGGAAGCACCGCTAGTGGCATCCGTTCCCGCAGCCACCGGCGTGTCTAGATCAGACGAGTAGGCCATGCCGTCAGCCGGCTGTTTGGAAGCACCAGTCGTGGCATCAGCGGCCTGAGCCGGGTAGTCGAGGTCGGATGAGTAATCTGACGCCGTATCCTTTGAAGCACTTGAGGTCGCATCAGTATGCTTAGAAGCACCAGTCGTGGTGTCGGTCGTCGGCTGTGTCGATGCATCCAAATCAGAGTAATAGTCGAGGCCACCAGCTGGTTTCTTCGATGCGCTCGCAGTCGCATCGGTCTTCACAGGGTGGTCGAGGTCAGACGAATAATCTGGCGTGGCGTCTGGTTGCGCGTCACCAGTTGGCACGTAATTGAAGCCCATATAACCGGTAAATTTGTTAAAACAGTGGTCTAACCACTTAACGGCCAATGGATCGGCCAGTTCGTCACCGTTAAAGGCCGCAGCAACGTTGGTCAGGACAAACTGATCACCGGTGAGTAACCCAGCGTTCAGTTCGGGCGACCGCAGAATAGCTGAAAGATTGTCGAGTGCGTCGTCAACGCCCTGGTCATCCAGGGATGCGCCAATCAGCATCGTTGGCTTGTTTTTAAACGGATGGCCCGCCACCGCCAGCCAATCAAGCACGGAACTTAAGGCTGATGGAATGGCATGGTGAACCTGTGGGGTGCCAATGATTACCCCATCTGAGGCAGTAATAATTTCAGAAATGGCTGAAACCTTGCTAGGAACTTCACTGATATCCTCAGAAAAAAGCGGAATGTCGTTTATCTCACAAAGCGTGATGTCTGCGTCGCTTGAAAAGTGTGTTTTCAGGTAATTTAACAGCTGACGGATGTAAGATTTTTGCGAATTCGTTCCGACAATGGCAACTAATTTCAATATGACCCCTCCTTTATAAAGAAGAATGTAACCCTTTACACTGTTGATTATAGTTTATTCCGAAAATATTTCAACCGTATTCCGTATATACGTAAAATAGGTTTCTACAAATAGATATTGAGAAAAGTTGCTACAATAAGGCTTTTCGGTTGACGTAAGCACAATTTTGCACGATAGTTATTTTGTTAACGCTTCTATTTATACTGGTTCTAATCACCTGATAAATGAATTGTTCAAAAATATACAAAATAATGGGGCGTATATTCTATAAAATATGCTAAAATCGAGTTAATAATTATTACGGATATATGTATTCGTTGTGAGGAGGAAACAAAATGGGGTTAAAGAGGTTAAGACACATTATTGGGATCCTTGGGGCGCTGGTGTTTTTTGCGCTGGGGATGGGTGCGGTGACTACGCAGGCGCATGCGGATAGTAGTGTTCCAGTAGATGGTACCTATACAACTACTGGTTCGATGTACAGAAAAGGCACTACCCAAATGTCGACAGCTGGACAGTACTTTGTGACGGACTCAGATTATGCTTTAGCTAATTCAGATACGATGAGTGGTACGGCCTTTACGATACCAGTTGGCATAAAAGTATCGAACGGTAACATTTATATAACTCTAACTGTTAATTCAGATGGTGGGCAATATGTTAAAAGCTAAAGGTTGAAAGTTAATATTTCCACTTAAGCCCTGATCTGTTAGGACTTTTTTGCTACAAAAATAGACATGAAACCATTCACATCTGTATACTTAAAGCGTCTAAACAAAAACCATACAGAGGAGTTTCATGCCTATGTCTACTATACAATACAATGACACTGATATTCATCATTCTTTTGCTCATTTTTCAAAATTGGTCCATCTCTCCGCTATTTTGCGTCGTGTCAATATCCATAAATCGCGCGGTATTAAAACTGAACGCTTATTTGAGTGGTTATTAACCACCATCTTTAATCGTTACTCCATTTTCAGAGCAGAAAAGGCTAATGATTTTTCAAAACGAACTGTTCGCAATTGTCTAAATGATCCACATATTAATTGGCAACGGCTAGTTCAGCTATTAGCGATCCATTTGATCCAATACGTGCAACATTTTACCGATCCAAGACGGCGACAAGCCTTGATCATTGATGATTCACTGTTTAAACGTGAATTTTCACGCAAAACTGAATTATTAGCTCGTGTTTTTGACCACGACAAACAGCAGTATTTTAAAGGCTTTAGGACACTAACTTTAGGCTGGAGTGACGGCAATACTTTTTTACCGCTGAACTTTGCCTTGATGTCATCAAGCCACGCCAAAAATCGGTTTGGGCACCTTAAGTCCAGTGATCAACGATCACTGGCCGCGAAACGACGTACACAGGCAACCCGTAAAATGACCGATGTCGCTTTAGAATTAGTAGATGATGCAATCAAATCCGGCATCAAGGCCAAGTACGTCTTATTCGATAGCTGGTATGCATCACCGCGTATGTTTGCGGCATTGCTAAAACGTCATTGTCATGGGATTGGTTTGTTGAAAAAAACTAAAAAAGTCTATTTTCGTTATCGTGGCCGAGAAATGGATATTAAGACTTTATACACTAAATTACGGCGCAGTAAATGGCCAATTAAGGATAGCTATCTATACAGTCCAATCGTCACATTTGAAGTTGATGGCGAAAAAATCCCAATGAAGTTAGTCTTCGTAACCAAACGTGGCCAGGCTGATCAATATCTTGTGTTGGCGACCACAATGACTGACCTAAGACCAGAAGCAATCATTCAGATGTACGGTCGGCGTTGGCAGATCGAATGTTATTTTAAAGTCGCTAAACAATACCTGCAATTTGATCAGACTCAAGTCCAAAGCTATGATGGGCTTTGCGGTCACCTAGCAATGGTCATGTTAAGCTATGACGTCCTTGCATTGGCGCAACGTGAAAATACGGACGACAGGACGCTGGGTGACTTATTCTTCGATTATGGACGACCGTTGCCTGATATTAAGTTAGTAAGTGCGTTGAATTGGCTGATACAAACAATTACTGGTCTAGGTGAAAAACTCGACATGGCGGTTGAAACATTAACTATTATTTTTGACGAATTTATAAAAGCATTACCGAGTAGCCTGGCCAGGCTACTCGGTAATGCTCAATGAAGTGGAAACTAGTAATATACCGTGCCATAACCGTTTGACATCAATGGTTACGGTCTATTTGATACTTTCAACCTTTAGTACCTGAACCAAAACCTAGTATAGTTGTTTCAGCGTCAAATACCCGGGTAATATCCCTTTTTCTTGCACCTAAAGCTTTTAAAACACCGATCTCTTTAGTCCGCTCCAGTACCGAAGTATAGGTAATGATGGCAATCATGATCATGCTTGTGATTAACGAAATGCCTGCAAAGGCCACTAACACATAAGTGATCGCATCCATCAAGCCACCGGTTAAATTAGAAACATTCCCTGCAAGATCAGTATAAACCACCTTATTGACCTTACTTTTACCTTTATTATATTTATCTAAATAGCTCAAGATTTGATCTTTATCTTTAAAGCTTGAAGGATAAATCTGAATACTAGTTGGTACAGCATTGCCACCAATCATGGCTAACATCTGCGGCTTGGCTTCTGCTGATAACTCTTGATTGGTCATGACATTACGATTACTGTTCTTTTGTGCCTTGACAATAGCCGAATCGCGATTATCTTCCATAACTTGTTTAGTCAACCGATCACTATAAGCAATCCCACTAGCTAAAATACCATCGCTATTTTTAGACTGAACTCGCAAAATTCCGACCACTTTTAACGTCTTGGTTTTATTGGCTTGAGACATTTTTTGATAGTCATTTCCTGGTAAAAAATTACCCGTCGGTAGGGATTGATAAAAATCATCGTTACTAACTAATTGCATCGTCGTTCCAATTAATTGATCAAAGGTAAACTTTTTATTTTCTTTAACAGAAATTCCTAAATTACGGAGAGCATTGATATTAATTGAATTATCTCGATTAACGACCATCACAACATCTGTCGGTTTATCAGGATAAGCCCCAGACAATAATTTATAGTTAGACTTTAAAAAACTTTGACCGCCATTCCGGTCAATGGGATATACAGAACCACCTACACCTGTAGTTTGAGCCATTAAGGTCGCAAAATCGGTTTGACCACTTTGTTTGGTATTTGAAAATTTAACAGCCTGATATTTACCGTTAACACTTCTAATCAAATTAAGTCCAGTGGCATAGGTCTTACTAATATTTTTAGTGAGCGAAGGACTAATTTTATCCACATAGTCAAGATAATTTGACGTCAATTTATTTTCATGCTGAGCTTTTTCAGCTGCACTAGTAGCGGCTGTAACCGAATTACTTTTGGAAAATTCTTGTTTTAAATTTTGCTGCTGCCCGGAGCCATCCTGTCCCACTTGACTAATAGTCACTGGAAATTGAGATAGAGTCTCCTTCTGGGTCTGATCGATTTGTCTTTGGAACCCATTTGACAGTGCTAGAACCACCGCAATACCAATAATACCAATGCTGGACGCAAACATGGTCAAAAAAGTACGCCCCTTTTTGGTTCGAATATTATTAAAAGATAACTTTAATGCGGTGAAAAAACTCATTTTCGTTCGTTTCAAACGAAAACGTGTGGTACTGCCATTCCCGTTAAATGGCCGCGTATCTTGCTGAATTTTACCATCTGCAAATTCAATAATGCGGTCAGCATACAGTAACCCACAACAATTGGACGTTGCTATGCCTAATAGCTCAATCCCAAGCTATGGTGTCACTTACGCAACAGTTCAAGTATTAAATTAATTTCATCCCCTATCTGATTGATTATCCTCCCATAATCATCTATAGATAAAAAGAGCCTGGACGTTAATGTCCAGGCTCTTTTTGCTTATACTTTTGCTAATTTAAGTACTTCTGCTTTTAGGGCGCTGATCAACTTAGGATCGTCATTAGGCATTTGTAGTCGGGTTAATTTGCCACCCTTATTTTCAATAGCCTGCTTTAATTCAATATCCACATCATATAGAATCTCTAGATTATCATTGATGAAACCAACGGATGCGGAAATAATATGTTTGATATTATCCTGTTCAATTAAGTTTTGTGCCACTGTAACAAAATCTGGTCCGATCCATTTCTGTTCTGTCCGACCAGCACTTTGCCAAGCAATGGTATATTGATCTGGCGTTAATCCAGCAGTTTTAACCACGGTACGCATATTTGCTTCAACTTCATCACGATAACTGTCACCCCCATCAATGATACTCATTGGTAAACTATGGGCACTGAGAATGACTTTAGTATCAGGCTGGTCGATTTGTGGTTTCAATGCTACCAATTGATCACTCCAAAAATGAATCAAATCATCATTTTGCCACCAGCTCTTTGCTTCAACATAGGTTACATCTCCATGGTTAACCAACACTTCCTTAGCTCGGGCATGATAGTCACCCGTGTTAAAAGCTGAGTAGTGCGGTGCCAAAGGAATACCGTAAATAGTTTTAATCCCAGCGGCTAAAATATCTTTAACTGCATCTTGAATAAATGGATGAATATATTTATAACCGACAAAAACTTGATATTCACCGGGGAACTCTTGATCTAATTGTGCTTGCAATCCTTTCGCCTGGGCGTCAGAAATCTTAGCTAACGGTGAAGTCCCGCCAATGGCTTTATAACGGCTTACCAATTCATCATACAATGGCTTTGGTGGCTCGTGATGGTTGCGAATATTGGTGTAATAGCCCATAATATCGCTAATTTCATAGGGTGTACCATAGGACATTAATAGAACTGCTTTTTTATTACTCATAGATTTTCTTCTTTCGTAAAGGGAATTAAACTAGTAACAATGATGCTGATCACTGCAATCACTACTAATAGGACAAAAATACCACGATAAACTTGAATACCCATGTGGCCATTATTCACATTTAATTGAATAACGGAGGCGTAGACAATTGGTGCAACGGTGGCACCAATTTTTTTGGTGGTGGATAGGCCGCCGATTGCTTGGACACGATTCCCCTTACCAGCCATCCGACCGGCAATAACTTGCAATGGTGCAGACATGAAGCTACCTAAACCAAGGCCGAGGATGAAGGAGAATATTGTGAAGAGGCGTAATTGGCTTAGACCAAAAATAATTAAAAGACCGGATAAGCCAATTGAAGCGGCTGAAATAATTAATGCTCTTTTATTACCTAGTTTATCGACCATTAGGCCACCGATCCAAGAACCGATCACACTCCCCAACCCGGTGACAACTAGAGTCATCCCTGATAGACGCATTGGTAGATGGAAAACAGTATGAACATAGGTAGGAATGTAGATGAATACGGCAAAAAGTGTACCGCCGAGTAAACCTAATAACAGCGTTAAACTATATGCGGGTTTCTTCAATAAATTAATTGGTAAAAATGGCATCTTATTAGGTGCAATATTGCGTTCAACTCTGATGAAGGTCCACAGGCTAATTGCTGCAACTACTATTAGAGCAAAGATGAGATACTTATAAGTGTTGAATTGTTGAATAAATGTCAGGAAGAGCATGAATGAGGTGATAAAGATTGTAAAGGCGGTTAGGCCTGGAAAATCAGTTTGCCACTGTTCTTCTTTCACTTCGTTATCTAAAATCCGCCATACTAATAGGAATAAAATAGCAATAAATGGCAATAAACTATAATAAAAGGCACGCCAGTTACCTGTAAAGGCCAGCGTTAACCCTACAAAAATAGGGGCGAAGATTGAAGCTAAACCTGAAACAACACCAACAACAGAGACTTTACGGCCTTGGCGTTGATGTCCAGCCGTATGTAACATGAGATTGATGGATAATACAATAATGCCACAATCCCCTAAAGCCAGAATAAAACGACCTAGTAGGAATAAACCGTATGTTGGCGCAATACCGGTTAATAGAGCACCCAGGAACCAAATACCTAGTTCACCCATAAATATTTTTTTTGCGCCATAAATATCTGATAAATTAGAAGCGATTGGTGTACCGATCACTAGTCCCAATGTATAAATGCCTGCAACCCAGGATGAATTCACTGAACTCAAGCCAAAAGTCCGGGTTAGTGCTGGAAGCATCGTTGACACCGTGCCCCCATCAAGTTGCGAAATAAAAACTGCAATTGCATAAATCCAGAAATGCGATCGTACTTTCTCAACCGTATTAATCATTAATAACTTAAGCCTCCCAATTTTCTAAAAACATTTTTTGTAATCCAGCATTGTCCATGTGTGTGCCCACCACAAAATATGGAAACTCACCATAGACAGAACTGGCTTCATAATAACGCATCTCAGCAATAATTTTTTTGAACATCAGTGGTGTCTCTGCAAAAAGAGTCACGCCCCATTCGAAATCGTCCAGACCAATGGATCCAGTGATATATTGCCAAATTTTACCAGCATATGTCCGACCGACTGTGCCATGATCATGCATGAATTGACGGCGCTCATCGTAAGTTAGGGTATGCCCTAATGGCCTTTAAACATTTTTTATATAACTAGCCACATTTTCTTTGTCTGGAAATAAAGTAGCCTGGTTTATTTCCAATGATTGATTTAATTCGTTTAAAATTTGTTGCTTTTTTCACCAGGAATTACTAATCTAATTGGCTCATTGTGTCCATTGTACAGAGATACTTTGTTATCAATATCATCATGAATATTTTCCAAGCTACATGATGTACCATCATAAGGTTCAAAAAGGAAAAAACCACTTTGAGCTCGTAAGCGTTCATTATTAATTGAAGGTTCGACGAAAAATGGGTGAAGTAAAGTTCTAAAGTTGATTAGATCAGCAAAATAACCAGTATCTCTTTTAATATCATGATACAGGCATTGCATTTCATAAGACTGATTTATTTCTTTATAGAAATCATTTAGTGAGTCATATACTTTTTGGTTTTCCTCAGAAAGTTGTTCATAATAGCCCTCTGGGAACTGCTTGACCAGATCCATGTACCAACTTTGGTATAAATGATTTTCATCTTCTTTCAACAAATCATCAATATTTTTGTTGAAAGAAGATATTTTTCTATAAATACTTTTCTTTTTTTCTTCGTCCATCAATGCTAATGTTGATAAGACTTCCACGGTGTCACTGCGACTACTATAGTATGTGAAATCATCAATATTTTGTGTCTTGTTAGAAAAAAACATGGTAACTATCCCGTCTGTTTCATGTCCTTCAGAATCAAGATGAGATTGACAGGCAAAATAAAGAGCGACAAGAGCATTGGTCGTTACATCTAATAACCTAGTTGGCAAGCCAAAATGTTGCATATAAGACAGGCGAGAAAAATTGTTTTCTAAATTGTTAAAATCGTTTGCGTACCTACGCATGTACTCATTAGTAAATGAATATTCATGGGTATATCCGGAGAGCTCTTTTTGTCTAAAGATGCTAGCAACGTTATTACTACTTTTGAAGTCATTTGACTGTCCTCTATAGAAAAATCGTGGTAGCAAACCTCTTCCATCAACTGTTACATTAGCTTTTATAGACTTTAGGGATTCTGCTTTTTTGCTTAAAAAACTATTTACAGATTGAATATTCAAAATAGAACCTCCTATAGATATAAGCAAGCGCTCTGATAAAATGAATCAATTACCGTATTTTTATGCTCAATGTTCTTACTAAGATGGCTTACGTTAATACACTAATCCAGGTTAGAATGAAGTACACTACTGATTTAAAAATATGTTTCTAAAAGAATTATATCTCTGTATAATGAATCAAGTAGAGAAGTTAAGGCGGTGGCTATTTCCGATCGGAGGCGGTGCTTATGGTGTTAAACCTTTAAAGCCCATAAATCCTAACGAAAGGAGTAGCCTAAGTGTCCGTTTCGGACGCTTTACAATTAATGCTAGCTTTCGGTACATTTATCGTGGCCTTGATTGCATTAATTGTTGAGCTGATCAAAAGTCAGCAAAAAAATAATCCGTCTTAGCTTTTGGCAGGGCTAACGGATTATTTAATC
>NZ_JAGYGS010000074.1:0-14588 GCF_018991185.1 Lactiplantibacillus sp. 7.2.4 | reverse complement strand
ATCTTAAATGACTCTGAAAATAGTATAGAATCTGCCAACTCTATTTTGGAAGATAGCTTAGTTCAAGTAATACCGGCTTCAAAATTAGCGGACAATATTGAATTATTGAAAAATTAAGACTACAATATTGCGACTTTATTTAGCGGTTAGCCTTACAACTAAGTGTAGCAACAAAATTATTCATCTCTCGCTTGTACCCCAATCAAGGGGTATATATTTTGCTTGAAAAAGAACGTGCGTTCACTGTGCCAATGGATGGTACCGCAACGATGCTTTGGGTCAACCAAATAATGATCTGAATGTAGGAAAGGGCGAAAAGTAAAAACAACTCACACCTAAAAAGATGATGGATTAGAATAGCTTTTGACTATTGCAAAACTGCTATTCGCCACAATGACAGTTTTCAACGAGATTAACGACTTCTTCAGCCGGTTCATCTACTGGTTCAAATAAGTTACAAGCTCACCGGCTTCCACAGTGGTAGTGTTTTGTACTAAAATTATTTCATCAACATTATACTGTTTACAAATAGGAGAATTTACATGGCACTCAAGAAACCCGGATTGATTGCATTAGTGGTTGTCCTAGCGTTCGGAATACTATTTGAACTTGCTAGGTTCGCTGTATTGCTTGGTAAACTTTTTAGCTGATTAGGAACTTTAAGAATCACGACTAAAGCATAATTAGGGAATGCTGAAAAGTGGGCAGAAAATAGCTTTAATAAGTGCCGCTATATCCAAGCGTTCTCTGCTGCAAAATTTCATAAATAACTGTGCCATACTCGAAGATTTAGTCTTATTAACACGACTGAACGCGGATAAAAGAAAAGGCCCTGACTCAAAACAAAAAAATTGCCGCCATCCCAATCATGATAATTGCGGTAGCGGCAATCTTTTTGTTTTATCAACAGCTTATTCCTAACGCAAGGGTGGTGGATCAGTTTCATGTTGTACAAATGGATATTCGCTCCTTAAATAAAATCCGCATCCAAGCCATGAAGACGCGAGATAGGACCGATGAGACATACAAATACATGTAACGCGAATGAAAAGAATTTCTGTGTCCCATGGATAACTTATAGACCGTTTAACCGCGGTATCACGGCAGTATTGGTTATTATGAAATGGGTCTTATTCTGATTACCAAGCGTCCCAATCTGGACTAGAACTTCAAATCCGTTTATGAGATTGTGCCGCACATTCATGACATGAAGTGATTCAATCAGGCGCTAAACGCCATTGAATCATCCACCTACAAGAAGCAGCTCTACTTTATTAGTACCTAATAAGGTATGACTATATTGGGCATAAAACTTACGAAAGTGATGTAAATTAGTCATTATCAGAATGTAAGTCATCATTTCCGGTCAACTTTGGTATTAAGTCAAACACAGTGCCTAGCAATGCCAGAAAACTTGTACCTGCAAAAACAGAACCAATAATTTGATGACCGTGAAGAATCAAATAGAATGACAACAATAAAAATAGCATCGTGATAGCTAACCCACCCCACAGACAAATATACGCCAAATGTCCACGCCTTCTTTGACGCTTGGTTTCCAGATTTCTTCGATGTTCGGATTCTTGTAATCCATTCTCAATAATTCGTTTGGCAGCATCGGGATATAAATTCTGGTATCCTTTTAAAATATCTGGATGTGGAATAGGTCCGGAATACATTTCCATTGTTGCAATTAAGTCATCGCGTTCGTCCCGTGGCAGATTTTGTAATTGATCGATTATTTCAGCGCTATTTGCTGAACCCGTTGACTTTGGCTCGTCTGGTAAGGTCTCTGTCATATCTAATTAATCCCCGCTCCATATCTTCGCCAATTTTTCGCCAATCACTGGCAATTGAACGTTGCGCGGATTTAGCTGGATTGATGACATGATTGCTATTCATAGAAAATAGGTTAACAATTCGTGGCATTATCGTATTTGCTGGATTAATCTTAGAAATAATTCGCGCAAAATTAAACATTATTCTTACCTCCTGTGATTGACTCTCTTATTCTTGTCAAGTATACCACGCACTCTCTGCTTCAGACCAGTAGGTGTCCTCATAATTACAGTCAATATAAATTGACCCGATTGAGCCTAACACTTCTACTTAATGAGCTAAAACATGAGGATACGAGGACGATTAGCACTTTAGTAAGTCATATGACTCGAATTAAACAAGCTTCTTGCATGTTAAATAGGAGAAACACAGATTGATCTTTCACTCAAATATTCGACTATTTACGATCATCTATGATCTACTCCCTCACTCTAAAACATAGTAACATTTGCATCCTGGAACTCCGTACTTTTTGGACGGTTTGGTGCACAAATCCTCCCAAAATGCTTAATGTGCACCAAAATATCTAGCCACACCGATTCTCAGTGTTTCTAAAAAAGTAAAAACCGTTTCATATCAACGGTCTACGTCGATATGAAACGGTCAGCTTAGTATAAATATGACCTTACCCGGACTCGAACCGGGATCAACCGCTTAGGAGGCGGGTGCCCTATCCAGTTGTGCTATAAGGCCATTAACAATCCGTAAAATATCATCTCACGGATTGTGATTTTTGGCAATTACTGATTGCTAAACCGGTCACGATTTTTCTTGCGCATGCCCTTTTTCTTGGAATGCTTGTTGTGACCCTTCTTCTTTTTAGGCGGTGTCGGGATATGACGCTCCTGAGTCACCTGCACGCGATTGACCTTGTCTGGATGACCAACACTCATCACGCGATGACGGCCGTTAGTCGCCTCGCCAGCCTTCTCTGGATGGTCAAACGTTAATGGTGGGACTACTTTGTCTGGTTTGGTATCCACGATATGGTAATCGACCAAATAACCTGGCTTGATTTCATAGTCGGTGGTGGCCATCAATTTCTTGAAATCACGAATATCATGATCATCACCAAAGGTCAGCACGAGGCCATCCGCACCCATCCGACCAGTCCGACCACTCCGGTGAATATAGGTCGTCACGTCTTTTGGCAACTGATAGTTGATGACTGCAGGCAACTCGGGCACATCGAGGCCCCGGGCAGCCAAGTCAGTCGTCAGTAACAACCCCACCTTGCCCTGCCGAAATAGGCGCAGGGCTTTTTCACGTTCAACCTGGCGCTGATTACTGGTTAACGCAACGTAACTAACGTGTTGGTGGCGCAATTCTAGGGCAACGTGTTGCAGTTCCTGCATCTTATTGAAGAAGACTAGCGCCCGCATATGGTCGACCCGACTGATTCGTTTTAATAAATCAACGCGGTGGCGATTACCGACTTGCATCGTCCGGTGGCGCACCACCCCCTGTGTCTGGTCGATGGCGCGCACGTCGATTTTTTCAACATGCTGGCCGAACCAGCGTGGGAGTTCATCTAAAATCTTAGTTTCAGTCGCGGAGAAGAAGCCCAACTGCAGAGTTTCAGCAAACGTCGCGTCTAAGATTTCACGAATCTGATCTAAAGTCTCATCCGTCAACAGCTCGTCCGCTTCATCGACGATCATCATTTTCAAATGGCCCAATTTGATTTTACCGTCCGCAATCAAATTAGTGATCCGCCCAGGCGTCCCAACGATCACTTCCGGGTGCTTCTTGAGCTTTTCCATCTGCCGCTTGACGTTGGCGCCACCAGTGATGGCGAGCACCTTGGCGTCAATCAGCTGGCCCCACTCGCGAACCACGTTGGTCGTTTGCATGGCTAATTCTTGCGAAGGTGCCAAAATCAACGCTTGCGTGCCCTCGCCAACTCGTAATTTTTCAAGCATTGGCCAAGTGAACGCCAACGTCTTCCCAGAGCCAGTCGGTGCGAGTCCTAATACTGACTGTCCCGCTGCCAGTGGCTCAGCGACCGCGGTCTGAATCGGCGACAATTCGGTGAAACCAGCCGCCGCAAATTTGGTTTTAAATACGTCTAACATAGTGCCTCATTTCTATTCATCGGTAGCCGGAGTCTCACCCGTAAACGTCAAGTGAGCCGATTGCCGTAAATTAAATAATAGTTTATTCACATTGCGACTGAGTTGTCGCCAAGCCAAGTAGTCTGCTTGATATTTTGCTGGGTCATTGATCACAGCCGCAAAATCACGCGCCTCCGCTAGCATTGGATTATCATCGGGCGCCACGCCAATATTGTGCGCGTTCCCGTCATTATCCTGATAAGTCACCTGACCCAATTCGGCCGGATTATCCATCACGATAGCATCACGGGCACCGTTGATTTCAGAAGGCAAAAACGAGTTGCTAGTCTTGCCGACATTCAAGGTGACCGTGAAATCCGCGTAACGTAAGATGGCGACCCCTTTGCCGTCCACCCCGGTCCGTGTCAACGTCGGATAGTAAGCGACTTCTTCTGGCATCCCGAACCAGCCGACAGCATCATAGGCCAAGTAAACGCCCAAATCTTGCAGTGCCCCACCCGCATATTTCAATGAGAAAATATTGGGTTCTTCGCCAGCCAGCACGGCATCGTAGCGAGACGAGTACTTCATGTACGTCAACGTCGCGCCTTGAACCATGGCCAGTTTTGAGATTTGTTCCTTGACCCGTTTGAAATTAACTTCATGAATCTGCCGCGCCGCTTCAAACAACCGCACATCGGGGTGCGCAGCTAACACGGCGTCTAATTGCTCGAACTCCCGCTGATTCGTCACGGCTGGCTTTTCAACAATGACGTGCTTGCCATAAGCGATGGCCTGCTTAGCTTGGGCAAAATGCAGACTATTCGGCGAAGCAATGTACACCGTATCAAAACTGCCCTGACTAAAGAACTCATCCAGATCCGTAAACGTTTCTGTCGCATGATTTTTGTCAGCAAAGGCCTGCGCAGTGTCGGCGTGACGTGAATAAACGGTCGTTAACTGCCATTCTCCAGATTCAACCGCAGCATCCACAAACTGCTGGGTAATCCAATTCGTCCCAATAATTCCAAATTTTAACATTGATTGTACTCCTCTCAATGGCGCCCCAAATTAGCGGTGCTTACTCATAACTATATTTTAACAGTTTTCAGCGCTGAGTTGGGCGGCAATGATTGGTCAGGAGGACTTTTAGCGTGATAATTGGTCTTTCAGAGCGAAATTGGCCGATAAATCGAGTCGCAGTCAGACGTCAAACTTCCGCCAGATTCTCGGCTTTAGGAGGTCTAATCCGGCACGCAGTCTGATGATGGTTGCCAGAAAACTGCACTTGACGAAATGTCGAACAGGGCGACTCAAGGTAAGCTGACGATCAAGGCCAAAAATCGGGGTGCTCATCCCCCAAAAAATTTTCGTACGATATTATCGCGCCTCAATTTTGGCCGAAAAAAAAGAGCCGCCACGCGGGCAGCTCTTTTAAAAGCTAAGCTTATTGAGGAACAACGTTAGCAGCTTGTGGGCCACGATCGCTTGATTCTTCATCAAAAGTAACTTTCTGGCCTTCTTCTAAGGTCTTGAAACCGTCAGTTTGGATAGCTGAGAAGTGAACGAATACATCGTTGCCATCTTCACCAGTGATAAATCCATAACCCTTATCAGCATTGAACCATTTTACAGTACCATTTTTCATGAACTAAATCCTCCTAGGATATAAAAAATTAAAGTAACAAAACAAATGTTATTAACACCTATAAAGAATTTACGGTAACACAATTAAATGATACTTTAAAACTTCACATAAATGCCAATCACATTATATAGATTAACACACTCACCCAGTAAATTCCAATCAGAACCCAAATTAATTCAAAAAAAGTACTAACCCCCGTCACCCAAGTTAACGAATTGTTACGTTCATTACCCGCAAGTAACAAGTGAATAAAGCCTTTGATAAGAAGCCACTTATTACGTGACGGAGACCGTATTTTAGTGGTATATTTTAACCATAGACTTATCCGAAAGAAGGTTGATCCGGTGAAGCGACGAGGCGCAATTTTATTTGGTTTATCATTATTAGCAGGACTCTCCAGCACATTGGTCCGCAAACGTCACCCCAGCCAGATTGCTGATGGTGATCTAGCCGTGTTCTATGCTGGCACCTGGACGTACCGCGACGAGGCTCATCACCGGGATCACACGCTCGAAATTGACCCCAACATGATGATTCGCATCGACGGTCGCGCCATGCCCGCAACGGTTGAATCCATCTCATCAAGTGAACTGATTTTACTCGATCAGTACGGGTTTCACCTTGAAGTTAAAGCGAACGAGCAGCGGCCCGTCGCCCTATTCGACGAAGCCGACGACCGCAGTTACGTGATTTTATCACCACACCAAGCCAAACGCTTAACTGATTAAACCCACGCAGCTCCTGATTCATCAGCTGCTTTAAAATAAGTCCCAAGCTCATCAATCCGATGGTCTTGGGACTTATTTTTTGATTCGGCGGTGCTTAATTGGTGTAGAGGTTTATTGCTAGTTTGCACGTTCATCACTAGCTCCAGCACCTGGTACTGGCTTAAATCTGGCAATTAAATACTGCGTACAATTTAAATGCACGCTGATAATTTAAATACGCTTCATTAATTAATTAATTTGAACGCTGGTCACTAACTTAAAGGTGCACCACTAGATTAGGAAACCACTATTTGAACCGTGCAACGCTAGTCCTACTGCTCAACACGAATTTAAGCATCCACCGCCAAGTCAAGCTTACTAATTCAAACTCTCCGCAACGACTTGATTATACTGTGCCGAATTACCGTTAAAAATCAAGCCACTAAACTCTTGGCGCGTTCCATTTTGCTGATAAACGGCGCGGTCAGAATAGTGCATGAACAGTACACGCTTGGACCGATGATGGGTGTTCGTCGTATCCAGCCACAACGGGCTCTGCTTAATCGCCGGCTTCACAACTTGTTTCATTAGTTCTGGCGTCGACCAGATCACACACTTGCGGTCATAATCCTGCGTCAACTTGGTCACGAGTGCCCGTAATTTTTGTCGCGCTTGCCGCACCGCAATCGTTTTATCCGTATAATTGCCATAATAATTGACTTGAATCGCAATCGGTAAATTGCCGATGCTGTCGCCGACCGTCTTCTCAAAATAAGCAGCCTGGGCTGACGCGGACGACGAGAAACTAAACGTATGGACAACGCCCACGCCGAGACTGGTCCCGATAATGCGTTCGTAGTTGCTGGAAAAGTTGTCATCCGTATAGCTCGCGCCCTGAGTCGCATGCATGTAGACAAACTTCAGGCCGTCATTTTGCAAAGCCGCAAAGTCCAAGTAGCCGTCATTTTGCGAAACGGCGACGCCTCGAATATTGAAGCCTTCGACGACGGACGCACTCCGCCAGCGTAACCACATCAACCCACCCCAAATACTACCGAGGAGCAGGACTAGAATTAACAGCCAGCCAAGTCGGTGACGCCAACGTGCCCACCGCGTTCGTGCATATACTGGTCGATAATGTTGCCGCTTTGTCATCTCATCAATCCTTTGCCTACAGCATTAAAGCTCTGTTCGCGTCTGACTAATGGCCTCGCGAACCCGGCCAAGACTTTCAGCCATTTCGATATTACCGTGAACAGCCGTCATCAAAAAGAGACTGTCGATAATGCTCATTTGCGCAATCAACGAGGTCAGTCCTTCTGAACGATAATTAATTTCTTCGGCCACCGAGATAAAGGCGACCGTGCTATTTTTTGCCAATGGTGAATTGCCGAAGCTAGTTAGGGCAATCACCGGCACTCCTTGCGAGTTTAAGGTCGATAACACTTGTAGCGTCTGCTGGTTGCGTCCAGTGTGTGAAATCACAACAGCGACATTCTGAGCATTCATCTGGGCCGCCTGCATCAGTTGCATATCATAGTCGCTATTATGCGCACATGGAATGCCCGTGCGGACGAATTTGTGGTAGCCATCTAAGGCTGCGACCGCCGAACCTCCTAGGCCGTAAAAACCAATTGAGCGCGCATTTAACAATAATTCGACCGCCTGTTTTAAGTCGGCCTCCGTCATCACCTGACTGGTCTGATCCAGGGAGCTCCGAATACTATTGAAAGTCGATTCAGCAATGCCCTTAAAAGTCGTTTGCTTTTCAACATCTTGAAAGGCTTCGGCATTCGTCTGTTCGATGGGTTCCGCGGCCGTTAACTCACGTGAAAAATCGCGAAAACTGCTAAAACTGATGCGTTTAACGAACCGTGAAACGGTCGCTGTCGACACGCCAACTGCCGCGGCTAGATCTGAAATCGACTGCGCCGCCGTTTTGACTGGGTCGGCAATAATATAATCCGCAATCTTGCGGTCAGTAACACTGAGGTTCGGATAATAAGACCGAATCAGCGTCAGAACGCGATTGCGATGTACTGGTGTTTGTGTGGACATGCTGACCACCTCCATGTCCAAATTTTACCACAATTCTGATGGTCACTATCAATTTCTTGTCATCATCACCAATTGACGTGCTGTTTTCGCTGACCAGTCCGCTGCCACGAATCACCCGCAATCACCGTCACCAGCTTTACTCATCCGGCTAAAGAAACGCTGGCACGCTGGCACGCTGCCAACCAATCTGATCTGCTGACAGGCTGAGCGGTTGGCTTCTGAGAAACTATGGCGTCGGATTTGCCGAGATCAGTCCCTTGTTCGTCGGTTTATTTTTATCGAGCATGTAGGTTCGAATCAAGGTCACGATTTGCGCGTTTTGAGGCAGATCTGAGTGTTGGGCATTATTACCCGTGACCGTGATTTCAGTGAAGTGTTTGACCTGGCCCTGATAAACGTACTTGCCCGCTTCTACACTGCGCGCGGGGACTAGACCGTCCGAATCGTAATTTTCAGTCCCAGCCACCGAGTACATCGTGGCAGACTTCGGTAGTCGGTCCCGATATTTGATGAAATCCGCCAGCATCTGGGTCTTATGATTCAGATTTGCTTCAGAGAAGTTATACAGCGAGCCAATCGTCATGATGCGCTTGACCGTAATATCATCCCGATTAAAATAATGCTCGAAGTAATACGTATAAATCAGCCCACCATTCGAATGACCGATGGCTTTGAAATTATTAAATTGATATTTAGCGGCCAACTTTTTAAACGCCAGCGAGAACCAGCGCGCCTGTTTTTTGATATTGTCATAGCCGTCCCGATTATTTTGAAAGCCGACGACAATAATTGGCTCATTGTCCCGCGCCCGCAACGTTCCCGTCATTTTGATACTGTCATCCGTGTTAACGGTCAATTTGATCAAACTATGCCGGCGATGATCCGCCTTATTGAGCTGTTTGACCAGGGTATCAAACCGATTTTGGGTGGCACTACTCCCGGGAATCATGATGATTGGTGACATTTGCGAGTCGTGACGGCCAGTCATCGCGGCCACATTGGCACGGGTCCAATGATAAGACGGGCCAACTAGGCAACCGAGGAAAATCAAGCCCAGTATTAAAACTAGCAGACTACGCCGTCGACGCCAATTTGGTTGATTACGCATTTGAATCGCCTCCCACTGACTGCTGAGCAGCGCGCACAATGGCTTCCGCTAACCGCATGAATGGCAGATAAATCGCGACTGATAACGCTAAGTTGATTAGCCCTAACCCAAGCGCCACCACGTTTCCGTTTGTCCCGATAAAAGCAATCAACGGCCCCGGAGTCCCAATCGGTACTGGGTACACGACCGGTGGAATCCAATGCAACGCAATCGCGATGGCTGCGGTGCCCATATTGACCAGTGGCGCCAGAATAAATGGGATCAGATAAATTGGATTATATAGGACTGGTAACCCAGTCAGTAACGGACCGTTGCTATTGAAGAGTGACGGCAGCAAGCTCCACCGCGCGACAACGTGATAATTATGATTATCGCTGCCGATATAAATCGCAATCAGCAGTGCGAGCAACATCCCCGTCCCACCGAACGTGCCAAACGCGTGATAGAGTGTGTTTGCCGTGTACGGATACGGGACATGATAAGCCGAATGGTGCGTCAGGGCATAATTCAGGTTCGCAGTCATCGTCGAACTATTGGTCACCAACCGTTCTTGATAGGGCCCCGCCAACCCCAGAATTTCAAGTAAGAGCGTTAACGCGGCTAAGGCGAACGTCATCCAGAGGCTGTGACTCGTCATCGCGTACTTTTGAAACGCCGACCAGCTGTCCATCGAATAGGTCAAAATCATCAACCAATTCAGGGCCAAACTAAGCGCCACCGCTAGTATTAAGATCAGCGCCATCGGTAACAGCGAACCAAACGTCCGGGTCAAAATATCGGCCGTGTGCGGACTGGCTTGTTCGGGCACGGGTTTACTGAACCATTTAAAACACAATCCGGTCAGGCCATTCGTCCCAATCAGTAACGTGTTAAAGATACCAACTTGATTCTGATTCGTATACTGATAGGCGATAATTAGCAAGGCGATCGCCGCGGTCAACCCAGCTAACTGGTCATCGCGCTGATGCAACTTGGCATGATACTTGGCCGCCCCAAACGCCGCCACGACAGCCACCCCATTCAGCGTGAGCGTCGTCAAACTATCAAAGGGATAGTGTAAGTAACGATAATACGGCACCCACTTAGACAAGTGAAAAATACTGGCAATAAAACCCGACTTAGTCAGAACCGTCAGCTGAATAATCTGGCTGAACGTCCCAATTAAGATAAATGGAAAATCAACATCAGGGTGCGCTGAATGATACGATAAAAATTGGTTTGCCGGAAACGGACTAGGCGCGGCACTAACCGTTGAATTAATTGCTGCTGACTGATTCCCATTGACAACCCCCCCGATTCCTGTCATTTACTGGTTCTTATTATAAGCCGTTTAGTCCGCTTCTGCCTATTACAATCTTTCACAAATTTTGACACGTCAACATTATCGATGATTGTATTAACAAAATTATGCTCGCGATAGCCACTGGTGAGCGTTCTCGGGCTGCATCTGGTGAATTCATGTCAAAGTGAAACCGATTATTCGGCCTGATTTATCGCACAATCTCGTGAGACTCATCACATCATTTATTGATTGCTAATCTGCAACCAAAAAACGTGCAGGTCAGTCCTTGACTTGGACTCACCTGCACGTTTAGTAATTAATTGATTAATTGTTAACGATGACCGAACTGATTATCTTAAACTAATCGACCCTGACCGTGCGCGACCGCTAATCAGATAAGTGGCGGTGGTACCGACCCGACCCACCTGGTAACCATCCGCATGGTGGTCCACTTGGGCAAAGTGCGGCGCGGTGACTCGACCACTTTGGGACTCTAATTCATAACGGTAGCTAGCATCTGTGGGTGTCGAAACCTTGATCGATCCACTATGTGCCGCAAGCGTAGTATCCCCGTTAATAGCGGCCAAGGCAAGCTTGATGCTCCCCGATTTGGCCGTCCATTGACCGCCACCACGGACTTGCTGGCCGCTAACACTACCACTAGTCACACGGACGTTGTAATTCCCAGCAGCAACGTCAAGTAGCCGCGCCCGACCGCTTTTAACGTTCAACACTAATTGTTCAGCAACCTGAACATCAGCCATCGTCAGACTTCCTGATGTCACCTCGCTGGTGAAGGTCGTCATACCAACCGCCACCAGCCGGGCACTACCACTGACAACTTGGAGTTGTAATTCAGACAAGTGCTGGAGATTGCCCATAATGACGTTGCCAGAGCGGTCGCTCAGTGTCAGTTGACCTGCATATGACGCTGGAATCAGGATTTGGACGTGGACTCGTAATGGAATCAAAAACGGCACCTTGCCTTGCACGATTTCAAGCCGGTCCTCAAACGTCGTGACCTGACTGTAATAAGCCGGGTTATTATAATTCATGTAGTCCCGAATAATCACGTCATTCCCCGCTTCACGCGTTGGCAAGACTTTGACCGTCGCTGCGCGATAATTGATAGCGATGTGTGCTAATCCAGTCAGTGACACGCGCTGCTCGTTGACCAATGGGTGCCGTTCACGATAGACGTCGTCCAGGTTCGCGGTGACGTGCTGATTCGACTCGTCAGTCGCGGTATCGTCCGTGGTTGACTGCTCCTGATCAGCATCGGTTTCGGGCTGGGACGTTTCACCTGGTCGCTGTGACTGTTCCTGTTGTTGCGACTGCCCACGTTGTTGCGAGCGTCGTTCATCGTCAAAATCTGTCTCGGCCTGGTTTTGAAGACCGTGTTCATCCAGAATCCAATTGCCCACCTTCAACCCATTAGCATCCGCTTTGATGGTGCCGTTATTAATTGAGAGGCCGTCCGCATTGATTTTGAGCGTCTTACCATCGTCAATTTCAATGCCGTTGTCATCCACGATGACTTGATGTCCGTGGACGTGTTCAGCAGTCCCATTCTCTTCGTTGATCTGTTTGATCAAGGCATTAATATCACCGAAGTCACTAAACGCTTCGGCGACCGCCTCTTCTGGTTCAAGTCCACTAGCTACTTTATCATTTGCCGCTTCGTTCAAATCAGCTGATAGTTCCGTTTTTAATTCCGCCAATGCGGCAGTGTCTGGTTGGTGCTTAAAATAAGTATTCAATCGCATTGCGACGAGTTGTTCAATCTTGGCTGACATCGGCCTCAATCCTCCCTAAAATCAATTCATCAATCACTTGCTTTGCAAAATTCCATTCATCGATATTGTGTTGCAGTGTCTGTTGGCCCTGCGTCGTAATCTGGTAATACTTACGCCGACCACCCTGCGTTTCATTGCCCCAATAACTGCGAATATCTCCGTTTTTCTCTAACCGCCGAAAAACGGTGTAGAGCGTTGCTTCGTTGATGACGTACGCGTCGTGACTCAATTGCTTGATGGTCTTCGCAATCGCATAGCCGTAACTGTCACCCTGGTTCAAAATATTGAGCACAATGGTTGTCGTGTGCCCCCGAATCGTATCCTTGGAAATTTCTGGTTTCACCAAATTGACCTCCTCTCGACTACTTTGTCAGACATAGTAATTTGATGAACATAATATACCACCGATTACTGTGTGTGTCAAAGTAATTTGTTTTGAAAAATGTTCAGTTCTCAATTGCGGCCCATTTTTGAGAATTAAGTGCCGCCGGAATCATGCGATTAACGCCAAATATGCGCATGTTTGCCGGTTAGTGCGATAGCCACCGCTGGTTTAATTTCCCACATAACTAACCCGGCGTCGCCCTTACAATGGCCGCATCTCATCAGTTAGCACATCTAAAACGCAATTGATTGTGTTAGTCGCGGTACCTCAATGCGCTCATCCTGGCGATACGAAAAAAGCGACGCTGTCTGCATCACACGTCGCTTAATATCGAATCCATTAATTTTGAATCGTGATTACCGGTCATCAATCCAGTTGGCAGCCGTAACTGTACGCAACTCAGGCATCAGTTTTTCAGCTGTTCAGATTGAACTGCACTTGAGATTGGCAGCTGACCCGGTTTCTCACGCCATTCACACAAATGCAACCGTATCACAACTACTGTAACCACTCAAAAACCCCAGCCACTAATTACAAGCCATTATAATTATAAAAAACTAGTTAGCATAGAAGCCACTATAATGACAAACTGGTGAACAGTGACTACCCGCTATCGCCAGTTAATTCGGCTCAGCACCCGTTTACCCAAGCCGTTTTGCAAGATAATGAAGACTGGGTAGGCGCTAATCATCAGTGGCAGGTAGATCATTGCCAGCGACCAATCCAGCAGATTGACTAGCGAGAAAATCTTGCCACCAAATAAGAACACGAGGACAAATAAGGTGGCCATCAAAGCGACCAGCCCGATTTTAAACCGGTTCAGTGGTCGTGCGGCAATCAGCAAGGCGTTCAAACTAAAAATTCCCGTCATCAAGACGCTCAAGGTCGCGGTCGTTTCAAAGTTCAAATTGAAATGGCTGCCGAGCGCCATAATAATCATAATATAACTGACGACACACAGGGCGGCTGGCACCGCAATCTCCATGACTTGTTTCATAAAACGACCCGTAATTCGCGTATAATCTGGCTGTAACGCTAAGAAGAATGTTGGGATTCCGACCATCAGCGAGGAAATCGGCGTCAGTTGAATCGGCTCAAACGGGTAGCTGTGGCTCATAAAGATAAAAATCAGCGTCAACGCTACCGAATACATCGTTTTGATCAGATACAAGGCGGCGACCCGCTCAATATTGTTGATGACCCGCCGACCTTCATTTAAAACTTGGACCATCGCATCAAAATTTGAATCAATTAGGACAAAGTCGGCGAGACTCTTCGTGGCTTCACTCCCACTCGCCATGGCGATGCTACAGTCGGCTTGTTTCAACGCTAACAAATCATTGACCCCGTCACCCGTCATCGCCACCGTATGGCCATCACGTTGGTATGCCTTGATCAATTGTTCCTTTTGTTGCGGGGTCACCCGACCGAATACCGTGTAATCCGCAACCAATTGGTCATAGTTAGGGTCATCACCGACCTGGCTCATGTCGACAAGTCGCTCTGCACCCTGAATTTCCGCGCGTTTGGCAATACTTGCGACCGTCACGGGATTGTCTCCGGAAATGACTTTCAACGCAACATCCTGATTGGCAAAAAAGCCAAAGGTGGCTTTCGCTCGCGGACGTAATTCATCCGTTATTAAGATTAAGCCCAGACACTTTGGCGCCGTTGGTTTAGGCGTCGTCAGAGCCGCAACTTCCGCAAGCAC